>JBGCFK010000156.1:0-10247 GCA_045106875.1 Paracoccaceae bacterium
GAAGGGACGCATCCGGGGGGGGTGCTCCGAGAGGAAGGGCGCGCCGCCCTTGCCCGGCACAAGCGTGAAATGGGTGGAGACGACCCAGCCGCCCCGGTCGCGCAGCGCATCCGCCAGAGGTTTGAGCCGCGCAGGCAGGGCCGCTATGGCGTCCGAGGTCTGGCCAGCGCGGCCATAGGTACCCTTTGGATGCAGAAAGTCGTTCTGAAGATCGACCAGCATCAAGGCCGTCTTTTCGGGCTGAATGGGGGTCATGGACTCTCCCGAGTGATGATGAGGTTGCCGAACCCGTCCACGCGCCCCACGAGACCGGGGTCTATGAAGATCGTGGTGTCCGGCTGCTCCAGCAGGGCAGGGCCGGGTATCTTGGCGTCCACGGGCAAGGCGAGGCGGGTGTAGATTGCCGCATCATAGTCCTGCCCGCCCGCGCGGACCCTGCGGGTTCCGATCCGGGCGTTCTCTACCTGACCTTCTGGCGGTGCAAAGACGGCCATATCGAAACGCGGCCTGCGCCCGGTGACAGCAATGCGATAGTTCATCACGCGCACGGGGATGCCATCCAGCAGGCGCCCATAGGCTTCAAGATAGGCTGCGTCAAAGGCGCTCTGGATGCCCTCGTGCGTCATCCCGGACCCCATCGGGATTTGCACGGGCACTGTATGCGTTTGTCCCAGGTAGAGCATGTCGAAGCTGACGGCGCGGTCCGTGCTGGCGAAGGTCACGCCCGAGCGGGCAAGGGTGGCCTCTTCCTCCGCAGCGACCGCCGAGATCTCTTCGCTCAGCGTGCTGCAATCCAGATCGCCCAGCAACTGGTTCAGCGTACGGACCCGGTCGCGGCGCATGTCTGCCACGACGCAGCCCAGTGCCGACGTTACCCCGGGAAAGCGCGGCACCAGTGCAGCACCCAGCCCCACATCCTGCATCAGCGCACCGGCGTGCAGCGCACCGCCGCCACCGAAGGGCATCGCGGTGAACTTGCCCGGATCATGACCGCGTTCGATCGAGACCAGCCGGATCGCGCCTGCCATCTTGGCATTCGCCACGCGTAGTATCGCTTCGGCAGCGTCCAGAGGGTCCAGCCCAAGAGGCCCGGCCACATGGGTCCGGATCGCGGTGAGGGCGGCCTCGACATCCAGTCGGTCGAGCTTGCCGCCAATGGGGCGGTCGGCGTTGATGCGTCCCAGCACCAGGCTTGCGTCCGTTACGGTGGGCCGGTCATTGCCAAGGCTATAACAGACGGGGCCTGGGTCCGAGCCCGCGCTCTCCGGCCCAACCTGCAACAAGCCGCCTGCATCGACCGAGGCGATGGACCCGCCGCCTGCGCCAATCGTGGTGATCTCGATCATGGGTTGGCGGATCACCATGCCAAAATCGACGGAAGTCTGGGCCGCAAGTGCAGCCTCGCCGTCCGCGATCAGCGAGACATCAAATGAGGTCCCGCCCATGTCGCACGTGATCACGTTTTCGAAGCCTGCGGCCGCCGCGATGGCTTGCGCCGCGATCACACCAGCCGCTGGTCCGGACAGCGCGGTCTTCACGGGGGTTGCGCGGGCATCGCCCACGGACATCACGCCACCATTGGATTGGACGATCAGGATATCGGTAGAGGGGTTCCGATCGGTGACGGCCTGCTGAAGCCGGTCAAGATGGGACGACACCACCGGTTGCAGATATGCGTTCAGCGCTGCAGTCGCGCCGCGCTCGAATTCCCTGATCTCACGGGAGATCTCGGTTGCGGCGGTGACATAGGCGTTGGGCCACACGGACCGCACGGCCTCGACCGCGCGCGCCTCGTTCTCGCCGTTTGCATAGGCATTGATGAAGAAGACGCAGACTGCCTCGGCTTGCGCATCGAGGAGCCGCCTTGCCTGACCCTTCACGTCCTCTGCATCGATTGCGGTTTGAATGGTGCTATCCGCATGGGTCCGCTCGGGTGTCTCGAGGCGAAGGTCGCGCGGGATCACAGGCTCGAACTGTCCCCATAGCCCCCAAGTCCGTGGCCTGTCGCGTCGGCGCATTTCCAGCACGTCTCGAAAGCCCTCAGAGGTGATCAGCCCTGCGCGTGCGCCCTTGCGCTCGAGCAGCGCGTTGGTCCCGACTGTCGTGCCGTGCACAATGGTCGCGATGTCGGCGAAGTCTGCCAGTCCGGCGATGCCTTCGATGAAGCCCTGCGACTGGTCGCCCCTTGTGGAGGGTACCTTGCCTGTGATGACAGTCCCCGCGCTTTCGTCGAGCACAAAGATATCCGTGAAAGTTCCGCCCACATCGACGCCGATGATAAGGCGGCTCATTCGGTGTAGCCTAGGTCGAGATCGCGAGCGCGGGCGTCGGCTGCGCGATCCTCTGCCGGACCATATCCGCCGCCGCCGGGCGTCTCCAGCCTGACGCGGTCGGCTTTGGTCAGTTTCACGCCAGTGATTTTCGATGCCATGGGGGGCTGCGCGGGTCCGTCTGGCCCGGGATACGTAAACCGGGTCATTGCGGCGTCATCGCCTCCTGCAACCCCGCGCGGCGGGAACTTGCCGCGATCACCGAACAGAAAACCGGTGGCCTCCTGCTCAAGCAGCTCGATCTCGTAGATCGCACCAAGCCCACCCCTGTGCTGTCCTTCGCCGCCGGAGTTCGGCCTTAACGCCCATTGCGTGAACTTGACCGGATAGGCGGCTTCCAGAATCTCCATGGGTGGGATTGTTGCCGTCGAAATGGGCGCGTTGCCATGGTTTAGCCCGTCGCCCTCCGGATGCCCGCCATGCCCGCCGCCGAAGAACGAGAACATGACCCAGCGCTGCCCATTAGCCCTATGCCCGGACAGCGAAAGCGCATTGATGGTACCGTAGGCGCAACCGTTCGAGCGTTCTGGCGCGATCTCGGCCACTGCCTGAAACACCAGATCGATCAGGCGCATGATGGTCTCGGTATAGCCTCCGACCGGGCGCGGCGCGGTGGCTGCCAGCAGCGAGCCGTCCGGGACCTTGAACGTGATTGGCTCGAGCACGCCCGCATTGGCGGGAACCTCGCCGAAGACATGTTTCAGTGCGACGTAACACGCCGCGATGGTCGTCGAGCGCGAGATGTTCACCGGGCCAAGGCAGGCAGGCGCCGAGCGGCAGAAATCCATGACCATGCTCTCGCCTTGGATCGTCAGGTCCAGCGCGACCTTCAGCGGCGCATCCGTGGTGCCGTCATTGTCCAGCCAGTCCTCGGCCGAGACAGTGCCATCGGGCAGGTCCGCGATCTCGGCACGCATCAGGGCGGCGGCACGGGATCTCAGTTCGGTCAGACCCGCCGAGACAGTCTCTGCGCCATATTCCCCCAGCAGCGCGTCCATACGCGCGACGCCCAGATCCAGCGCGCCGATCTGCCCCATCAGGTCACCATAGGCAGACCGGGGGAGGCGGGAATTGGCCAGCAGGATGTCGATCACATCCTGACGCAGTTCGCCGCGATCATAGAGCTTGACCGGGGGCAGCAGAAAACCCTCCTGAAAGCTCTCTGTCGCGGCCGGGTTGTAGTTGCCTGGGACATTGCCGCCGACATCGTGCCAGTGCCCGACCGAGGCCAGCCAGCAGAACAGTTTCCCGTCGCGGAAGTAAGGGCGCACAAGACGCAGGTCCGAAAGGTGCGTGCCACCCTCATATGGGTCGTTGAAGATCCAGACATCGCCCTCGCGAACTTCGCCCGCGGCCTTGTCGATTACCATCTTCACACCGAAGGCCATGACGCCCACGAAGATCGGCAGGCCGGACTTGCCTTGCACAAGGGTCTCGCCAGTGGCGGCGTCATAGATCCCGTGGGATGCATCGTGCGCTTCGGCGATGATCGGGTTGAAGGCCGCACGGAACAGCGTCGCGTCCATCTCGTCGGCGATCTGTTCAAGCCGGCCCTTGAGGACCGCAAGCGTGACCGGATCGAGGCTCATTCAGCGCCTGCATCATAAGTCTTGCCCAGCGCCAGCATGTCATCGGTGCCGATCACGTCGTTCAGCCCCCCAAAGTCGAACATCTGGTTTGCTAGTCCGGCATTGGACCCCGTTGCCACGAGGTTCGCATAATACCGCTGCCCTTGCGCCGCCATGGCGCGCACGGCGCCGCCCGGGAAGATTGCCAACGAGTAACCCAGCGCTTGCAGTTCGGAGGCCGATCGCAGAGGCGTCTTGCCGCCTTCCACCATATTGGCCAGCAGCGGCACGCGCCCGCCAAGCCTGTCCATGATCGCGGCGATCTGCGTGTCGTCCTGGGGCGCCTCGACGAAGAGGATATCTGCACCTGCCTCCAGATACGCCTCGGCCCGATCCAGCGCCGCGTCGATGCCCTCGACGGCAATGGCATCCGTGCGCGCCATGATCAGCGCATCTGACCGAACATCGAGCGCAGCGTTGATCTTGCCAACCATCTCGGCGCCCGGCACCAATGTCTTGCCCGCAAGGTGGCCGCACCGTTTTGGCAGGCTCTGGTCTTCCAACTGGATCACGTTTGCGCCCATGCGCTCGAACGTGCGCACGGTCCTCTGCACGTTCAGCGCGTTGCCATAGCCTGTATCGGCATCCACGATCAGCGGCAGGTCGACACGGTCGCGAATGGCCGCAATCACCTCAGCCACTTCGGACATTCCGACCAGCCCGATATCAGGCCGCCCGAAACGGGTGTAGGCAATGGAGGCGCCGGACAGGTAAGCCGCCTCGGCCCCGGCCTGTGTGGCCAGCAATGCCGTGAGCGCGTCATAGACACCTGGCGCCAGGAGAATATCCTCCCTCGCCAGACGAGCCGTCAGATCCATAAGGTGGCCTCCCTCTGCCTTGCTCATGCTTAACGCATTTCGCGCGTTCGTCCATATGGGTGCGGTTGACATAGCGCGTCCAAAACCAGAATCTGCCCGCATGCGTGAAGCCGACCTCTATCCGCCCGTGAAGGCATACCTGGAAGCTCAGGGCTACGAGGTGAAAGCCGAGATCGGTGTGTGCGATGTCATGGCTTGCCGCGGTGCCGAGCCGCCGGTGATCGTCGAGCTGAAGACCTCGTTCTCGCTGGCTTTGGTTCTGCAGGGGGTCGAGCGTCAGACCGTTTCAGATCATGTCTATCTGGCCGTGGGCATTCCACCAAAACGGGGCTGGGGGCCTCGGTACAAGGATATTCTCAGGCTTTGCCGGCGGCTGGGTCTGGGCTTGCTTGCGATCAGGTCCGATGGCGTGGTCGAGGCGCATCTGGATCCCGGTCCGTATCAGCCCCGTCGGAACACCCGCGCGGCGGGACGATTGCTGAAGGAGTTTGAACGCCGCGTAGGGGACCCCAACGATGGTGGGACAACGGGTGTGAAGCGGATCACGTCCTATCGTCAGGATGCGTTGCGGTGCGCCCGTCATCTGAACGCCCATGGGCCGACCAAAGGGGCAGAGGTTGCGAAGGGCGCAGGGGTTGGTCGCGCCACCCGCCTTATGCGCGACGATCACTACGGCTGGTTCGAACGCACGGCGCCCGGCATCTATGGGCTGACGCCTGCAGGGGCAAAAGGGCTTGAGGATTTTGCGGCTGCCCTGGCCGAACTGAACAACGGCTGACAACCGCAGTCTTGCCCCATTGATTGCAATCGAGAATCCGGCTCTATTCTTCCCAAGATGGAGTGACGGGGCCGATGCCGCGCGATGCTCCGGCAATCGGGAGAGAGTAATGAAGTTTCTTACGAAGATGACCTTGGCGGCCACGGCGTTGGTCTCGACGCTGGCGGCGGCACCTGCCTGGGCCGAGGACAAGATCACGGCTGTGCACGCGTTCCCGCCGTTCCTCGTCTACACGCAGACATTCCTTGCCATGGTCGAGGACATCAACAAACGCGGGAAGGGTGTGATCCAGATCGAAGTGCGTGGTGGGCCCGAGGCCATCGGCATGTTCCAGCAGCCCGCTGCCGTGCGTGATGGTGTGGTGG
Organism: Paracoccaceae bacterium; assembly: GCA_045106875.1. Classification (GTDB taxonomy): domain Bacteria; phylum Pseudomonadota; class Alphaproteobacteria; order Rhodobacterales; family Rhodobacteraceae; genus Thermohalobaculum. The sequence continues at coordinate 5,920 of JBGCFK010000156.1, forward strand.
ACATGGTGCACACGCCCGGATCCTTCTACGGCAAGAACGTGCCCGAGATTGACGCCATGGTCGCATCGCGTCTGACACCCATGGAGGTCCGCGCGAATGGCGGGGCTGCCCTGATGGACGCCGCGCACCAGAAACGTTTCAACGTCAAGCACCTTGGCTGGATCGACGGCGGGGTCAACTTTCACATCTACATGGACGAAGAGCCGAAGTTCGGTGAGGACGGGATCCTTGACCTGACTGGCGTCAAGATGCGCGATAACCCGATCTACCACGCGTTCTTCGAGGCTTTGAATGCGACGACCTCATCGATGCCCGCGACCGAGGTCTATGCGGCGCTGGAAAAAGGGGTTGTCGACAGCGCTGCCTGGACCGAGATCGGGCTGATGCAGCTGAAATGGGACCAGTTCCTGAAATACCGCGTCGACCCCGAGTTCTACAACACGGATATCGGCGTGATCGTGAACCTCGATTCGTGGAACGGACTGTCGGACGCGTCCAAGACGTTGCTTCAGGATGTGATGGTTGAGTGGGAGGCCAAGTCCCACGCCGCGCGCAAGCTGGACCGTGTGAACGATGCCAACGAACTGCAGCGCCGTGGCATGAAGTTCATCGAGCACACCCCGGAAGCGGGCGCGGCCTATGTGAAGACGGCCGAGGATGCCGCCTGGGCGCGCATGAAGGACCGTGTCGGTGATGACCCGGTCTATGATGAACTGCGCAAGCATTATCTTGGGGAGTGACAGGGATGCGGGCGGCGGTTCTGATCCTTGCATTCGGGCTCGCCGCCTGCGCATCCGAACGTCCGGCGGAGGTGTCTCCGGGCGCAGAAGCCGTGCTGTCCAGTGGATTTGCCTGTCCGCCGGCGCCGCTTGGCAGAGCGTTTGAGCAAACCTTGCCGGGGGCAGGGCGTCATGATCCAGTGCGGCTGGACCGCGCGATCCTACATGAGGTGAATCTCGCCCGCTGTGACCGGGGGGTGGCGCCGCTGGTCGCCGAGCGCTCGCTTCGTCACGCGTCTGAGCTGCACAATCGTGACATGATACGGCTGGACTTCTTCGGACATCAGTCACCTGTGCAGGAGCGCGCCGAGGTCTCGGACCGGCTGCGTCTGGTTGGTGTCCAGTTCCGCATGGCTGCCGAGAATCTTCTGGAGGCGCGGTTCATGGCTTACCAGTCCGGTCGTCAGTATCAGGTCATCGACCCTGTGCGCTGCGAGTTCGCGTATGCGGATGGAACTCCGATCCGGCGGCACACTTATGCAAGCATGGGGCGCGAGGCGGTGACGCGCTGGCTGGACAGTCCCGGCCACCGGCGCAACCTTCTGAACCCAGATCTCACTCGCCATGGTGCAGCGCTGGTGGCGAACAAGGACAAGTCGCTGTGCGGCGGTGCATACATCACGCAAGTCTTCTCGGGGTAGCCAATGACCGACACTCACACGACACATGATGCCGAGGAAGACGCACGCAATCAGGATATCCGCATCTGGGTGAATGGCGAGATCGTACACCGGGACGCGGCCAAGGTCTCGGTCTACGACAGCGGGTTTATGCTGGGCGATGGGATGTGGGAGGGAATGCGGCTCTATGACGGGGTCTGGGCTTTCTTCGACGAGCATATGGAGCGGCTGTTCGACAGCTGTAAGGCAGTGTCGCTGGATGTGGGCATGGATCGTACCGGGATCGCGGCGGCTCTGGCCGACACCCAGGTGGCGAACGGGATGACCACGGATGTCCACTGCCGTCTGATGGTAACGCGTGGTGTGAAGGTGAAACCGTTCCAGCATCCGTCCCTGTCGCGGACCGGGCCGACCGTTGTGATCATCATGGAACATTCCAGGCCAAAGGACGCCCTGCAATCACGCGGGATCCGGCTGGCAACCGTGCCGCAGGTGCGTGGCCTGCCCATGAGCCAGGACGCCAAATACAACTCGCATTCCAAGTTGAACTGCGTGATTGCGTGCCTGCAGGCCGAGCAGGCGGGTGCCGACGAGGCGCTGATGCTTGACCCGCACGGCTTCGTGAACACGACCAATGCCTGCAACTTCTTCATTGTGAAAAAAGGCGAGGTTTGGACGTCCACGGGTGACTACTGCATGAACGGCGTGACGCGGCAAAAGGTGATCGATGTTTGCCGTGCGGATGGCATTCCGGTGCATGAACGGAATTATTCGCTTGTCGATGTGCACGGTGCGGAGGAGGCCTTCCTGACAGGTACGTTCGGCGCACAGACACCTGTTGCAGAGTTGGACGGCAAACCCATCGGAACTGGAGAGCGCCCGGTAACCGCTCGGATCAGGACGCTCTACAAGGACCTTGTGGCCAGGCACGTGGCAGAACATTGCGCGTAACATCGTCATTCGGGTATTGAAGCGCGCAACTGGGGCTTCGCCCCTTCCGGGCCCGTGCGAGGGCGTTGCCTTGTGGGGTTCCGGGAAATGCCGCATCGTTCGTTTGCGAGTGATTGGTCCCGAAACGCTGCGGCTCTCGAGTTTTTTCTGCAAGATGAAGTGGAACACTTGCCGTGCCTTACGACACCGCTCGCGTGCGCATTTCCCGACTTCCAGAAACGCCAGCGAAAAGGCAATTCGAGTGACAGGCTTGGTGCAAACAGCCCGCGCCATAGGCCCGGGCGTCGGCTTTCTGTTGGAAACGCAGGCGCTGCACTACGTGGAGTAAAAGAATTCCTCGCGCCTGATCTTGCCATCTGCCGTGTGGTAGACGGCGACCTCCTTCATCTGAAACCGCGTGCCGTTGTTCTTGTCGGTGACGTCCGCCTCGAAGATCACGGCGAAGCGGTCATCGCCATGCGGGAACGGGCCATCGACACTTGCCGAGTGCATTTCCATCGTGCTGTCCCACCAGGCGTGTTTCCCGCGAATTCCCTCCAGACCATGGGTCTCGCGGCTGTCCGCTCCTGGTGCTACCATGGATTCGATCGAAACGGCATCAGGGTGGTAGAGTTCGTTCAAGGCCGTGACTTCGTCGTGGGCTCGGCACAATTCGACCAGACGCTGGCCGATTTCACTGTTGGTCATATCGTGTCATCCGCATATGTTCTGTAAATGTTCATGCTTACATCTACTCCGCGATTCTTGGAAGAAACGATTTCCACCAGGTGGAAGTCGTCGGTTGAGCAGCGTCGCCGCAGCCCTTAGGGCCTTTCTGTTCCCAAGCTGGACTTATGATTTTGATATGGGCGCTTCTTGATCCTTGTCTTCCTTGTGTGACGGCATCAGAAGGCTGAGGCGATCGGGAAAACGGCCGCCGTCGGGCGGAATTGCAGCAAGGGGCTGGGATGGACTGGGTGCTGAAAGGTGGGCACTGTCTGGAGGACGGTAAGGTCGTTGTCCGTGATCTGGGCATTTCGGATGGCTGGATCACCGAGAAGATTGCGCCGGATGCCCGCGTGTTTGATGCCTCGGGGTTCATTGTGGCACCCGGTATCGTGGATCTGCACGGCGACGGGTTCGAGCGCAACATGTCGCCCCGCCCCGGTGTGATGTTCGATCTTGACACTGCGCTGGTCGAAACGGACCGACAGCTTGTCGCCAATGGCATAACCACCGCATATCTTGCCATGACGATATCGTGGGAGCCGGGTTTGCGAAGCCTCGAGCAGGGTCGTAAGCTTGTCGAGGCGCTGACCCGAATGCGGCCATATCTGTTGTGTGACATTCGTCTGCAACTGCGCTGGGAGGTCTTCGCACTGGAGGCCGTCGAGCAGATCGAAGCGTGGCTGGATCTGGACCCCACGCCCATGCTGGCCTTCAATGATCACTTCACCGGAATGTTGAAGGGCGGACGCGAGGCCAAGGATGTCTCCAAGTACGCGGCCCGTTCCGGCATGACCATGGAACAGTACAACGCGCTGACCGAGCGTACCCGCGCGCGCGCGGACGACGTGCCTGGCGCCATCGCGCGGCTGAGCAGGGCTGCGCGTGCGCGCGGCGTGCCGATGCTGGCCCATGATGAGAAGACCGTGGAAGTGCGCGCTCGAAATCGCGCCATGGGCATCACTATCTCGGAATTTCCGTTGACCCGCGAGGCCGCGGCAGATGCGGTTGCAGCTGGTGAACCCACGATCCTTGGCGCGCCAAATGTCCTGCGTGGCGGGAGCCATATCAAGGCGGTGGATGCCGAGCCTGCGGTGCGGGACGGGCTCTGTCGGATACTTGCCTCGGACTACTACTACCCCTCACTGATGCGCGCCGTTCTCAAGATGGCCCAGGGTGATCTCGGTGCGCTGGCACAGAACTGGCCGCTTATATCAGAGAACCCGGCTGCATGCGTGGCAGCGGATGCGCCGGTTGGCCTTGCCAGAGGCGC
>JBGCFK010000157.1:0-2861 GCA_045106875.1 Paracoccaceae bacterium
ACATGCCCGGCCAATACCGCGAAATCATCGGGTGGCTTGGCGCACGGCCGGACTGCAACATAGCTTTTTTGACACAGCGCAACCCGGCGCCGGAGCTGACGGGGGTTCGAACAGTTGTCTATAAGCCCCATCGTGTACCCGGTGAGCAGGCCTACGGGCTGTCCAAGATCTGGGAAGCAGCGGCAGGTGCGGGTTTCGGGGCGGTCAATGCGGCGCGCGCTTTGGAGCGCGATCATGGGTTCAAACCTGACATCATCGTAGGGCATACGGGTTGGGGAGAATTGACCTTCTTCAAGCAGCTTTGGCCAAACGTGCCGATTATCGGATACTTCGAATACTACTACCGCATGCAGGGCGGGAGCATAGGCTTTGATCCATCCGAGCCGGTGAACGACGACACACCTTTTCTGTTGCAGGCTCGTAATTCCGTACCGCTTGCGAATATTGAGATCGTTGATCTGGGCCAGTGCCCGACGGTTTGGCAGCGTGACCGCTTTCCGACCAGTTTCCATGACCGCATGTATACGTGTCACGACGGCATTCGCTGTGACACGCTGCGCCCGGATCCGGATGTAACTCTCGAATTGGGGAGGTTGGAAAAACCGCTCAGTCGTGAAGACGAAGTGGTTACTTACGTTGCCCGCAATCTGGAAACGATGCGTGGGTTCCACATCCTGATGCGTGCCTTGCCTCAAATCCTGCGCGAACGACCCGCCGCCCGTGTAGTGATCGTCGGCGGTCAGGAAGTGTCATACGGTGGGAAAAGTAATCACCCCGGCGGGCTGCGCGCGAAGATGGAGGCTGAGGTTGGCGCAGACCTCGACTGGAGCAGGCTGCATTTTCTCGGGCGTGTTCCTTATGAGCATTTCAAAAGCATTGTGCAGATCAGCCGCTGTCACCTGTACCTCAGCATGCCGTTTGTTCTGTCATGGTCTTTGATGGAAGCGATGTCGATGCAGGCAACGATTGTCGCCTCAGACGTGGCATCAGTGCGAGAAATGATAACGCACGGTGAAACCGGTATGCTGGTGGACTTTCATCAACCGGATGCGCTGGCCACACAAGTGATCGACGTGCTGAAAAACCCGCAAGAGCATACGCATTTGGGTCCTGCAGCAAGGGCATTTGTGAAAGACCGGCACGACTTCTTTACGCAGTGCCTGCCCGAACACATGCGCCGGATCAACGCGTTGCTTCCCAGAGAGAAACAGGTTGAAATTCCGGCGCAACTGCCATAGCCGCGTTGCGTCTTGCCTTGTCCGCGTCCCCGATACAGGATGACGTATGACAGGCAAAACCCTTCTTTCTTTTGGCCATGGCTACAGCGCGCAGGCCTTGGCCCGGCGGCTGAAACCTTCGGGCTGGCGTATCATTGGCACGACGCGCAGCGCGGATAAGGCGGAACAGTTTTCGCAGGCCGGTACAGAACCTCTTATCTGGCCAGGCACTGACATTTCAGATGCGCTGAATGCATCGAATGCCGTTCTGATCTCACCCGCTCCGGGCCCCGATGGGGACCCCGTGCTTCACGAGGCGGCGGAGGACATCTCCCGCGCCGTGCCGCATTTGGATTGGGTGGGCTATTTGTCGACCACCGGTGTGTATGGTGACCATGACGGCGGCTGGGTTGACGAAGACACGCCACTTTCACCATCAACGAAAAGGGGGGCCGCGCGGGTCAAAGCCGAAGCCGCGTGGCAGGAAATCCCGGGTTTACCGTTGCACATCTTTCGATTGGCGGGCATCTACGGCCCCGGTCGTGGCCCATTCGCCAAGGTGCGTGCGGGTACGGCCCGCCGGATCATCAAGGAAAATCAGGTTTTTTCGCGCATTCACGTGGAAGACATCGCTCAAGTTCTTGAAGCCTCGCTCCACCAGCCCGATCCGGGTGCGATCTATAACGTATGTGACGACGATCCTGCGCCGCCACAGGATGTTATTGGCTATGCCGCAGAGCTTCTCGGCTTGCCTGTGCCACCTGCCGTGGACATTGCGGCGGCCGAAATGACGCCAATGGCGCGCAGCTTTTACGCAGAAAGCAAGCGGGTCCGTAACGACAAGATCAAGCAGGACCTCGGCGTGGCGCTTCAGTATCCGGATTATCGCGTCGGGTTGGAAGCTTTACTAAAGGAATAGTGGATGACCAAAGTCCTGCGCGAAGATCAAGTACGCAGCGCTGTTGAATATGATCAGACAGCGGCGGACTGCATCAGGCAGGCCTATCTCTGGATGCGGGACCGCACGGTAAGCATGCCACCTGTATTCCATATCGACATTGATCCGAACAGCGCGATCGACGTGAAGGGCGCTTATGTAGAAGGGCTGCCATCCTTCGCCATCAAGATGGCATCTGGCTTCAACGAGAACCCGAAGCGAGGACTGCCCAGCAGCAGCAGCGTCATATTGCTCATCAGTGCAAAGACGGGGTTTTGCGAAGCGGTTTTTCTGGACAACGGATACCTGATGAATTTGCGAACCGCACTGGCTGGCGCCGTAGCGACGCACAGCATGGCGCGCTGCGACGCGCTTACGGTTGGTATAGTTGGTACGGGTGTTCAGGCGCGCGCGCAACTCGAGGCATTGTCTGTGCTGCGCGACATTGGCGAAGTTATGGTCTGGGGCCGAAACACGGCGCGGGCCGAAGCCTGTGCTGCTGAAATGAAGGAAGTCACCGAGGTGGAGGTGACAGCAGTTTCCGAACTCGAAGCGCTGGTACGAAAAAGCGAAATTATCACGACGACCACGCCGAGCATGGTGCCTTTGATACGGTCGGATTGGGTGCAGCCCGGAACGCACATTACTGCCATGGGATCGGATTTGCCGGGCAAGCAGGAATTACAAGCGGATGTGCTGCTCGCTGC
>JBGCFK010000158.1:0-5978 GCA_045106875.1 Paracoccaceae bacterium
GCCGATCTGGGACGGCATCCACAGACACTGGACGCGCTGGTGGAACAGGACTTTTGGCAGGCCCTTCCCGGTTTGACGGCATTGTCCACAGACCTGACGGAACGTTTGAACCGCGTGGGTGACTATGAGGAAGTGCTGGACGAGGCACGTCGTTGGGCGCGAGAGCAGTGGTTCCGTGCGGGCGTACATGTGCTGCGTGGATTGGCCGACCATCAGGAGGCAGGCGGCGCCTTTACGCGGATAGCCGAGAGCTTTCTGAAAGAGCTGCTGCCCCATGTGACAGCCAACTTTGCAACGCGCCATGGTCCTCCGCCAGGGGACGGAATGGCCGTGATCGCAATGGGCAAACTGGGCTCACGCGAGATGACTGCGGGCTCTGACCTTGATTTGATCACCGTCTACGACGCTGCTGATCAGATGTCTGACGGTCCGAGGCCGCTACCCGCACGGGCATACTATCCGAGGCTGACACAGGCCCTGATTGCCGCGCTCACGGCTCCTACTGCGGAAGGCGCGCTCTACGAAGTAGATATGCGGCTCAGACCGTCAGGCCGTTCGGGGCCAGTTTCGGTCTCGCTAACCGCATTCCAGAGATACCAACGCGAAGAAGCCTGGGTTTGGGAACATATGGCCCTGCTGCGAGGCCGTGTGGTTGCAGGCGCCGAAGGTGCACGAGCAGCTGTCGAGACTGCGATGCGTTCAGCGCTGGACGGCCGCAAAGGTCAGGAACGGATCTGGAAAGAGGCTCGCGAGATGCATGGGCGCCTCACAGACGCAAATGCGGCCGACCGCACTAATCCCTGGGCGCTGAAGCACACGGCAGGTGGCTTGATGGAGATTGAATTCCTTGCCCTGGCGTTTGGTTTGTTTCACGGCGTCCCCGCCGGAGCTTCCATCTGTGACACGCTCAACCTGCTTGGCCAGCAGGGAGCATTCACTGAAAGTGACACCAAGGTCCTCTCCGAGGCGTTGGTTCTTCAACAAACCCTTCAGCAAATTGAACGCATAGCCGTCGAAGGTGGCCTGGATCCAGCGACAATGGGTGGCGAGTTGGCAAAGGTCTGCGCTCGGGGGCTGGATTTGGCAACGGCGGAGGGAATTCCGGGCCATCTAAAATCGGCGCAGGCGAAAGCAGCACAGATATTCACTCACCAATTGCTTGCTATCACCTGAGCCGGTTCGATTTGATTGGTCGCGAGAAGGACAAGCTTCAACTCGCCGGTAAGGCTAGCTCCACCAATTTGGCCCAGTAGGCCACGCCAAAAGGTGCTGCCTCGTCATTGAAATCATAGGTCGTTGTATGAAGTCCCGAGCTGTCGCCGTTGCCGATATTGATGAAGGCACCGGGTCGGGCATTTGCCATGAACGCAAAGTCCTCGCCACCCATGGTCGGGTACTCGTCGTGAACGAGGTTCTCGGCACCCACCAGCTCTTCCAGCACCGAGGTCACGAAGGCCGTGCGATCCGGATCATTCACCGTGGGAGGATAAGGCGTTCCATTGATCCGAAAACTGACTTCGACCCCAAAGGCCTTTCCAGCATCCGCGCAGATCCGCTCGGCCTCCTTCCGGATCATTGCATACACCCCCTCGTCGAAAGTTCGGATTGTCCCTTTCAGAACAGCTTCGTCCGGGATGACATTGCTGGCCGTGCCTGCCTGAAAAACGCAGATTGAGAGCACTGCTGGCTGGAACGGGTCTACGCGGCGCGAGACAATGGATTGCAGCGCCGTCACAAGATGCGCACCGGCGAGAACCGGGTCTCGGCTAAGGTGAGGTTTGGCCGCATGGCCACCCTTGCCCGTTACGGTCACGATGAACTCGTCAGCCGAAGCCATGACCGGGCCGGGTCTCACAGCGAACTGGCCCAATGGCAGACCGGGTCGATTGTGCATACCGTAGACAGCTTTGGCCGGAAACCGGTCCAGAAGCCCGTCTTCAAGCATCGCCTTTGCGCCCGCACCGCCTTCCTCTGCCGGTTGGAAGCAGAAGTAGACTGTGCCATCGAAGTTCCGCGTGTCGGCAAGATGTTTTGCCGCACCGAGGAGCATGGCGGTGTGACCGTCATGACCGCAGGCATGCATCTTGTCGGCAATGGTCGAGGCATGTTCGTGGTCGCCCTCTTCCTGCATCGGCAGGGCATCCATATCTGCGCGCAGAAGGATCGCCTCGCCGCCTGGACCACTGCGACCGTGTAGGACACCGACAACACCGGTTTGGCCGATCCCGGTCTCGACGGCATCCAGCCCCCAAGCCTTCAGCTTGTCAGCAACGACACCCGCGGTGCGGTACTCTTCGTAATTTGTTTCGGGGTGGCGATGCAGATCACGTCTCCATTCGGTGATCTCTGGCGCCAGCGCTGCGATGGAATTGGGTACGGGGATCATAGGCTAGAACTCCAATGGGGCGTTGTCGCGAAGGATGGATTTCGCGGCTTGGGAATAGTGCTCGCGGTCTCCAGGATGCGCTTCACCCTCATGCAGGACCAGGGGAGGCGCAAGGCGGAATGGGCCGTTGGTGCCCTTGCGCGCCTTGACGATAACCCGCTTGGCTGGACGGCCTGCCCGAGCGGCGAGTGGCAACACCGCAATATGCCCGGCCCGCGGTGCAAGTTCGGTGAGGATCTCGGGCAACCACTCGGCGCGTTGGATCAGCGTCAACCAGCCACGGGGACGCACCCGGGACATTGCCGCCGCCATCCAAACGCGTAGATCAATGTGCAATCGGTTGGCAAGATCCCGTCCTGCGTCGGGAGACGCGATCGCCGCTGGGCTGTGCCAAGGCGGGTTCATGATGACGTGATCGAACGTCTGTTGTTTCACAGGGTCGGGCATATTCCGGATATCACTTTGGAAGACCAGAAAGCTCTGTTTGTTGAGCGCCGCATTCTGGCGGGCCAGATCAGCATAGGCGGGTTGCAGCTCCACCCCTGTGGGATCGAGGCCACTTACTCGGGCACCGAGGCAAAGTGACGCCGCGCCGACTCCGCAGCCAAGATCGAGGACTGCATCGCCCGGTTCAGCCAAGCACGCGGCAGCCAGCAAAACCGGATCTGTCGCCGCACGGTAGCCCTCGGCGGGTTGCAATATCCGCACCCGTCCACCAATCAGCCGATTTTCGACCACCTCGGCGGTCACAACCATGATTCGCCCTCGTAAATCTCAACCCCGTTGTCGCGGAGTACGATTCGTGCCTGATGAAGATCCTGACGGCGCACCATCAAGCGCCGCGGCAATACGCCAATAGAGCCTTCAAGAACGCTCATGTTTACGTCCAGTGGGAAACACTCTATCTCCTCAGCCTTGAGCAGTGCCGTGGCAAACGGGATCAAAGTGGGGTCGGTCGTGCGGAGCAATTCTTCCATGCAACAGGTAATATGCCATCGCACTTGGCAGGTCGAGGGTGACTGGTGACCCAAGGACCATTTGAACGCCTTTCGGCATTGGTTGCGGATGATCTCGTTTCGGTCAACACGCTGATACGCGAACGCATGGCGTCCGAGCACGCACCGCGCATTCCCGCAATATCAGCGCATCTGATCGAAGCTGGTGGCAAGCGCCTGCGCCCTATCCTCACGCTGGCGGCAGCGCAAATGTGCAACTATGAGGGCATCGACCATCTGAAGCTCGCTGCAACCGTCGAGTTCATCCACACAGCGACCCTGCTTCACGACGATGTTGTTGACGAAAGTGCGAAGCGGCGCGGCCGAACCACGGCGAACATTCTGTGGGACAACAAGTCGAGCGTGCTGGTTGGTGACTACCTGTTCTCTCGTGCCTTCAATCTGATGGTTGAGACCAAGAATCTTCGGGTGCTGGGGATTCTGTCCACAGCTTCCGGCGTGATCGCCGAGGGAGAAGTGCTGCAGCTCTCGACGGCCCATGACCTTGGTACGGAACGCGCGCGTTACGAGCAGGTGATTTATGGCAAGACCGCTGCCCTCTTCGAAGCTGCCGCCGAAGTAGGCGGTGTTATCGCAGGTGCGACCGAAGATCAGGTGCAGGCGCTGGCGACGTTCGGGCGTGGACTTGGCATGGCCTTCCAGCTTTCAGATGATTTCCTAGACTATGGCGGAGCATCCGAAGCTCTTGGCAAGAACACGGGCGACGACTTCCGCGAAGGCAAGGTGACGCTGCCGGTTATCCTGGCCATGGCTCATGGAGATGACGAAGCCAGAACCTTCTGGAACCGCACCATCGTCAAGGGCGACCAGGAGGACGGCGATCTGGCACAGGCGCTTGAGCTGATGCACGCAGCCGGTGCACTCGAGGGTACGCTGGCGCGCGCTCAGGAACATATTGATGCTTCGATCCAGGCCTTGGATGCCTTCGCGCCCTCACCGATGCGCGATGCGCTGACGGGGATAGCAGATTTCGTCGTGGGCAGGTCGTCTTAAGACAACAACGGAGCGGCCGCGACCCACCAGGGACGCGCGTTACGGACACGCTGAGCCAACTCCAATGCTTCAGCTTCGTGTTCCACCAGAGCAAAACATGTAGCGCCCGAACCTGACATGCGGGCCAGTGGAGCCTCGGACAGGGCCTGCAGAACCTCAGAGATAATCGGACAAACCGCGATTGCAGCCGATTGAAGATCATTGCGCTGGGTCGTCAACCAATCTGTGAATGCTGCAAAACATTCGAAGCCATCCTCAGGCATACTGGGGGCCGAAGGTGGGTGCTTGTCCGAGACATTCGAGAACACTGCCGCGGTGGGGACACCGACCAAAGGGTTCACCAGAACCACCCATGCGGCGGGCAAGTCCGGCGCTGGTGTCAGGTCATCGCCAATGCCTCGCATGATTTGAGGGACAGGCGCAGCGCAGCAGACCGGAACATCAGCGCCAAGCGTCCTTGCCAGTTCATCAGTCGAGGAGATCGCCCACAATTCCTCAAGCAGTTTTAGCGCAGCGGCCGCATCCGATGATCCCCCACCGATTCCAGAGGCCAGCGGCAGGTTCTTTTCAAGATGTAGTGCTGCGCCCATTGCCGATCCAGCGGCCAGAGATTCAGCTGCGCGAAGCACAAGATTATCGCCGCCTGCTGAAAGGCCGTCCGCGAATGGTCCACTGATCGCAAGCGATAGCCCGGATGCCGGCTCAGCCGCCAGCCTGTCCCCTACCCCGGCGAACGCCACCAACGAATTCAACAGGTGATAGCCGTCGGCACGCTGGCCCTTCAATGAGAGCGTGAGATTGATCTTTGCAGGTGCAAGACGCCAGGCCGCGTTCAGAACGGTCTTGGCAGCAATCCCGTCAGCCGCCGTCGCTTGCATTACCGGACCCGGCATCATTTTCGCTGTGGCGCCCGATAATACCCGGCAGGCCTTCCTCACGCTCGCGCAGCAGCACCTTGTCCAAGCCGATATCAAGTTTCTCACGAATGCGTACTGCGTTCTCTTCTTCGGGCTCGAAGCTCAGGGAGCGCTTCCACTGAAATCGAGCCTCTACCCTGCGTCCAACCATCCACAAAGCATCACCAAAGTGGTCGTTGATGACCGGATCAACAGGACGAAGCTCGACTGCGCGTTCCAAGTGGGTAACTGCCCGGTCAAACTCGCCGAATCGATAGAGCACCCAACCCAATGAGTCGACGATGTAGCCATCGTCCGGGCGTTGTTCGACGGCTTTCTCGATCATCTTCTCGGCTTCCGAAAGCTTTAGACCCTTTTCCACCAGACTGTAGCCAAGATAGTTCAGCACATCCGGTTGATCCGGTTGCAATTCCAGTGCGCGGCGGAAATCCGCCTCGGCCTTGTCCCATTGCTTGGACCGCTCCAGCGCGATACCACGCCTGTAGAATAGAGCCCAATGGAAGGGTTGCACCTCGCCAATCAGATCGACGGCACCATTGTATGCGAGGCTTGCTTCGGCGAAACGGCTTTCCCGACGCAGCAGGTCCCCCAGCGATGTGTTCGCTTCCAGCGAGTCCGGAAACTGCGACACGGCGGCGCGCAGAGCTTCAACAGCTGCATCGGGGC
>JBGCFK010000159.1:0-8396 GCA_045106875.1 Paracoccaceae bacterium
TACGGCCCCGTCATCCCCAACCGAAACCCGCAAACCCAACGCCATCGCTCGAGTGCCTGCGACGCGATCAACCGTGCTTGCACGTCACGCGGCACAGAGCTCCGCTATTGCGAGCTCCGGCTCATGAATAATTGCGGTTAAGGTTCTGACGCACTTGCTTGCGAATTTCTTGGGCTTCGGCCCTGCCTGCCAGATCCGCGCGAAATCTCTGCAAATCCTGTGACATTCAGTATGTGCGCTTGGGTCCGGAGCAGCAATCCCCTATGTTAAGCTTAAGAAACAGGTGAGTGGAGTTGTTGGCTCCGACAAAGAGGTGAACGTCGTGGCAAAGCGCAAGCGCGAGCAGGAGGCCACCAAAAAGCCCACGCTTCCGCCGCAACCTGGTCTCATTGGCCGTGCGGTGCGCGGGCTGCTACGCCTGATCTGGGGGGCGGCTTGGCGGCTTGTGATGGTTCTGCTGCTCATTCTTGGCACAGCCACCGGGATCTACTATTCGCAGTTGCCCAATTCCGAAGATCTGTTCGATGGCCGCGGCACAGGCTCGGTCACCATGCGCGATCAAAGCGGTGCGGTCTTTGCCTGGCGCGGTGAGCAATATGGCGGGGAGCTGCGCGTGGCCGATGTCTCGCCGCATCTGATCAACGCAGTCATCGCCGCCGAAGACAAGCGCTACTACGGGCATATCGGTATCGACCCGCGCGGTATTGCCCGGGCCATGTACCAGAATTTCAAAGCCGGGCGGCTGGTGCAGGGTGGCTCGACGCTGACCCAGCAGGTGGCCAAGAACGTCTTCCTCGATGCCGAGCGTAGTCTTGAACGCAAGGTCAAGGAACTGCCCATGGCTCTTGCTCTGGAGTTGAAATACTCGAAGGAAGAGATCCTCTCGGTTTATCTCAACCGGGTCTATCTTGGCGCCGGGACCCATGGGTTTGAAGCTGCATCCCAGCGGTATTTCGGCACGTCCGCGCGGGTTCTAAGCCCTGCTGAAGCCGCAATGCTGGCAGGCCTGCTCCGTGCACCGTCGCGCTACGCGCCTACAAACGACCTTGCCCGCGCACAGGGTCGAGCCAGCGTCATTGTCCGCCTGATGGAAGATCAAGGCTATCTGACCCAGGGCGAGACCATAGAGGCACTTTCAAATCCGGCCGTTCTCAGCGAGGCGGCGGCGGCACGGGCCGGTGGCGCGTTCGCCGACTGGATCATGGAGGATGGCGGACAGGATCAGTTCCTCGATCTCTTGAAGGCCGCCGATGTTGAGATCGAAACAACCTTTGAACCTCGAATCCAGCGAATGGCCGAGGCCGCACTGGCTGACGTCTTTGCCCGCAAGGTACGCGAAGGATCCGAGGCACAGGCCGCGATCGTGATCATGGATTATGACGGGAGTGTGCGCGCAATCGTCGGCGGACGCGAGCGCGGTGCGGCACGCTTCAACCGGGCGACCCAGGCGCTGCGCCAGACGGGATCCGTGTTCAAGCCGATCGTTTATGCCGCAGGTCTGGAGAAAGGCCTCACCCCGCTGGATATCTTTCAGGATGTACCGATCACCATTGGCAATTGGTCGCCCAAGAACTATGGCGGCAAATACCGCGGGCCGGTGACGTTGCGGGAAGCGCTGGCGCGGTCGATCAATACCGTAGCGGTTCGGGTCTCGGAACAGACTGGCAGGGCGCGTGTACGTGACATGGCCAGAGACATGGGGTTGACGACAGATCTGGCACCTGGCCCGGCGGTTGCGTTGGGCACCTCGGAGGCGCGACTGATCGAAATGGTGGGCGCCTTCGCGACCATCGCCAATGGCGGTAACAAGGCGACGCCCCATGGCGTGCGCGCCATCAGGCTGCGCGGTGACGCGACACCAATCGACAGCCGTAGGCCGGGGCCGGGCGATCGGGTGCTTGGTAGAACGACGGCGGGACTGTTGACGCATATGATGCAGACCGTTGTTTCCAACGGCACAGGCAAGCGGGCAAAGCTGGCTGGTTGGGAAGTCGCAGGAAAGACAGGCACAACCCAGAAGGCGAGAGATGCCTGGTTCATCGGGTACACTTCGGATTTTGTTGCAGGCGTTTGGATGGGTTACGATGACAACCGCCCCCTGACCGGTGTGACCGGTGGCGGCCTGCCTGCCGAGATCTGGGCGGAGACCATGAAGCGGCTGCATGCCGGACGCGAGCCCAAACCGCTGAACTCCATCCAACCTGTACCTGCCCAGCCGCAGGTGGTTCTGGCACCTCAGCCCGTACCGCAGCGCTCGCCTGAACGTTCCCCCAGCCCCAGCAGCAATGAGACTGTGGTTGAACAAGTCTTCCGTGAAGTTCTGGACGTATTGGGCGGTGGAGGCGGCGAAAGCCAGCGCAATCCGGACTTCAACCCGGTAAGCGGAAATGATCGATAGCGAGGCGGAGTGATGAGTTAGCCTCGCAAATTATGCCAAGATAGGCCGTGAAGTACTGCGAGGGCTCATTCTGCCGCACAACAGAGCTACACACCCGTAGCTGCGAACGGCACTAGGGACAGTCCGAAAACCTGCCGTTTTTGCGATCTGGTGCATTTCTCAAGTACCGGATGACCAGCGGGATACCAAGAACGGTGCAGAGGATCGCGGCACTACCGATCTGTGCCACGGTATCCATCGCGATCGCCCAGTATCCGGGCACCATTACTCCCTGAAATGTCAACAGAAATTAAACGCTCATTTACTTCCGGATGGGACATTTCCCGCGATTAGGAGATGCCAATTGCACTCGGTTCCGACGATGTTCCAAGTGGCTATTCCCCGTGAGGCCGGGGTCCAGTCACAAGATCAGATCGCTTGCGGCCGTTCGTGGATGATTAGGTGGCGTGCGCCGCATCTTGCACGTTGTGCGATGACCCGACTGCTTTCGAGATCGGGCTTAGTCCAGGCGCTGGACCTGCACGCCTATGCGTCCGCGATCACAGTACGCGCAGCTGACGCGCTCTGGACGGGCAATCTCCAGCGGGCCGATGTGCTGAGCGACGAAGCCCTCAGACTGTTTGATGCCCGCAGCCCGGCATGGTTCGGGCGCGCCGCCAGCGTGCGAATTGCCTACTTTCAGTCGACAGGTCGGCTGAACGCCGCTTCGGCGTTGCTTAGCCGGGCGACTGCCCAGCTTCAGGACGTTGATGCACCCGATGTTCAAGCTGACTTGCTTCGGCTTTTGTCAACGTCTCAGGCACTTGGCGGTGACCATGAAAGCGCACTGGAGTTGATGGAGAAAGCGCTTGCGTGCGCGCAGCAAAGCAACTTGAGCGGCCATATCGCCCTGGCTCGGATCGAACTTGGCCATTTGCTGTTACAGGTGGGTAAGGTGAAGCGCGCGGGTATGTTGTCGCGCGAGGCTCTTGGTGGCGTTGAACTTTACAAATTGCGCGCTCTAGAACCGTACGCGCTGGAGCTTTCCGCCGGTGTTCAGCTTGCTTTGGATAGACCGGAAGATGCGGTCAAGTGTCTTGAGGACGGCGTGTTACGTGCAGAAGTGCTGGGCGACATGCGCGCGCGCTGCCAACTTCTATCAATGTTGGGACGGGCATGGCTCGTGCTGGGAGAGACTAATACGGCTCTGAATGTCCTGGAGACAGGGAAGGACCTCGCGACGCGCATTTCGTTCCCGGCATGGCAATGGCGGTTCTGCCAACAACTCGGGGAAGCCCAAGAAGCTGCTGGCGAGATGGCGAAAGCGCTCGAGACTTACAAGTCTCTTTTGGAACTGGACCGTACGTTCGTTGAACACGAGGCCCCAAAGGGCCTCGGCGGGAGTCTCAAGGACGTGATACTGGAGTATGCAGTTCAGTCCACCAAAGATGAACGCAAGCAACTTCCGGTGATCGGTTCTCAAGAAAACTCCCACAACAACGCAAATGACCGGCTGAGCGATACGATCGAAATTCTTGAAAACGGGATTGCACTTCTCGACGATGATGGGCGGATCATTTTCTACAATAATCGAGTGGTCAATATCTGGGGAGTCAGTGAAGAGGTCATCACACAGAACCCAACCATACATGACATGATGATCTACAATATTCGGAACGGTCTTTGTCAGGCCATGATAGCGAATCCCGACGAAGGGCAGATCAACAGCTACGTTTCCCAATGCCTGTCAGTTTTGGATCAGGATGTCATCGGACCGGTCGGTGTCAAGTTCACGACGGCGGCAAACGGTATGCGAGAGTACATCATGCAGGGTCAGCGGACTGATGCTGGACGCTTGTTGACCTACATCGATGTCACGGAAACGAACCGCCAGTCAGCCGAAATCGAACAAGTGCGGGACGAAGTGTTGGTCGCGCGAGAAGAGGCGGCGTCTTCGAAACAACTGACCGCTTCTATCCTCGATGGCCTCGAATACGGGGTTCTGCTGATCGACGCTGACGACAAGTATATCTATCGAAATAGCAAGTTTTGTCAGTTGTTGGGAATAAACGAAGAAGAGTTCAAAGATCATGCGTCGATAGCCGACATGATGCTACTGCTGTTCCGAAAGGGGCACTACAGCGACGATATTCTGGCGCTGGGTGAAGAAGCGTTTCGCGCAACGTTGCCAAAACGGCTGGAAGAATTCCGGAAGAAAACCATCGCACCCTTCGATCTCAGAATTCGCGAAGAGCATGGTAAAACGCGAACTTGCCGGGTTCTCGCCCGCCATGTGGGCGACGTTCGACTGTTTTCATACGTGGACATTTCCGAGATCGAGAATGCTCGTGAAGAGGCCGAAGCTGCGCGCGCACGCGTTATGGCGATGTTCAACTCGTTCATGCACGCGATCTTTGTCATCGACCGTTCAGACCGGATCACGTTCTTCAACCAGAAGTTCTTGGACAACATGTGTCTGACATCCGACGAGATGGTACGCATTGTCTATCGTGAGGACTTGATCCGGCACCTGTGGCGCACCGGCAGATACCCTCGTGCTGCTGGGCTCGAAACGGAAGCGGACTGTGAAGCATACATCGCCGAACGGATGCACTGGACCAATCTTGAAGGCTTCGACCCTGTCGAGTTGCGCTTGAAAAGTGCTGTCGAGGGAGAGGGAGAACGCCTTTTCCTCCAGCAGGGAATTAGTCTTGGCGAAGAACTAATGTTCGTCGATGTGGACATCACCGCACAAGAGCGTGCGCGCGTCGCCGCAGAGAGGGCCCGTGCCAAAGTCGAGACGTTGCTGATGTCCCTTTCCCATTCTGCCGTGGTTATGGATTATGATGAGAGGATCACTTTCTGCAATCCGCGCTTCTTGGAAATCTGGGGCCTCAGCAAGGAGGAACTTGACGCCCACCCAGTCATGCCCGTCTTGCTCAAATACCTCTGGCGGGAGGGTCGATACGCCAGTGACATGAATTTCGAGACCGAGCAGGACTTTGATCAGTTCCTCGCTGGGCGGCTTCAAAACATGCGCCTTGGCTCATTCGGCCCTTTGGAGCAGAGACTGTTTGACTCGCGAACCCGGCAGGATCGGGTCTTTCAAATTCAGGGAACGGATCTCGGTGGGGAACAACTGGTTACCCACGTAGACATCACCAATCTGCACGAGGCACGGCGCGCTGCCGAGGCCGCGAGCGAGGCGAAGTCGTCCTTCGTGGCGAACATGAGCCACGAGATCCGGACGCCAATGAACGGAATAATGGGGATGTGCCAGCTTTTGGTCGATACGCCCCTAAGTCCGGAGCAGAAGCTCTATGTCAACACGGTGAACGATTCGGCGGAGGCGCTGCTGACGATCATCAACGACATCCTCGACTTCTCGAAGATGGAAGCATCCAAGCTCAGTATCGTTCAGGAACCCTTCAATCTCTACAATGCGGTACATGACGTCCTGGCGCTGATGGCGCAGAGTGTTGGGGAGAAGGGGATAGAGCTTTGCCTGGACTATGGTTCTGGCGTGCCATTTGGGATCATCGGGGATGCCGGGCGAGTTCGTCAGATTCTGGTCAACGTTATCGGTAACGCAATCAAGTTCACATCCGAGGGGCATGTGCTGATAGAAGTTGCCACCAACGGCCCCGATCAGCTGCGAATTGACATTACCGATACCGGGGTCGGCATTCCGGAAGACAAGCTCGACAAGATTTTCCAATCGTTCGAACAGGTCGACAGCAAATCGACCCGAGAATTCCAGGGAACCGGCTTGGGGCTGGCAATCACTCGTCGCCTTCTCGATTTGATGGGGGGCTCAATCTCCGTATCCTCAGCAGGCAAAGGCGCAAAATTCTCAGTTATCCTGCCAGCACCACCCTGCGAGTCTGACTATCCGGATCATGCCGAGAGCGTCGATCTGACGGATCTAAAGATCCTGATTGTAGATGATCTGGATGTGAACCTCATCGTTCTGGAAAAAATGCTGACCTTGAGAGGAGCTCTGGTCACCACGGCACTTGGCGTGAGCGAGGCACTCGATCTTGCGGAGCGAACTGAATTTGATCTTGGTATCACAGACTACCAGATGCCAAATCGTGACGGAGAGGATCTCCTCGTCGCGCTCAAGGGAGCAAATGAAGCAACTCCGTTCCCGCTGATACTGCTGTCTTCGGTCGATCAGTCACATGACACCCCCAGACTACTCGAGATGGGCTTCAAGGGGGTTTTGATGAAACCGGCCAACAACGAGCTTTTCGAGGCTGCCCTGCGCCGGGCGCTTCCCTCGAACACCGCTGAGATCAGGTCCAGCGGTCAAGCCCTGAAAAAACCCGCTGATCGCACCGACTTCTCAAACGCACGCTTTCTGATCGCAGAAGACAACAAGACCAATCAACTCGTCGTTAAGAAGATGTTGAAACCTACTGGTGCCGAACTGGTGATCGTTGAGAATGGAAAGCAGGCTGTCGAGCAATTCATTCGCGGCAAATATGATCTGATTTTGATGGATGTGTCGATGCCGGTTATGAACGGCCTGGAGGCAACTGAGGCAATTCGGAATCACGAGGTCGCAGCGGGCCGGCAAGCGTGTCCAATCATCGCACTTACGGCGAACGCAATGGAAAGCGACCGGAAACTCTGTGACGACGCTGGTATGTCGGATTTCATATCCAAGCCCGTGAAAAAGAATAACTTGATAGAAACGATATCTTCCTACATGGCTTGACCTCAGTGCAGAGTCGATGCGCAAATGTATTTGTGAACTTTTTGGACGTTTTTATTCATTTAATTTCTTGAGACTTCATGGCGCAGTGCTGTTCGAGCAGAACGACGAATGGCAGACCCGGAACCACTACACACAAGTCGAGGAGTTTGGGCAGATCGACCACAAGGGAACTGATCCTATTCTCAGCATAACAACACAGGCCGCCTGATCATGACCTCAGGCCAGCTGGAATATTATACGACTCTGACGGACGTGACGGTGAATTCTATTTCCAAGTGCGACTTTCTTGTGAATTCAGCGCCTTAGCTTGGAGAAGATTCATGCCCCGTTCCTGTTCTCAGCTCGATCTTGCCGAGCGCCGGAAGCTCGATGAGCTGCTCTCCCGTCGCTTTCGTGTGGACGACATCGCCGTCGAGTTGGGCCATCACCGTTCGGCAATCTACCGCGAGATCAAGCGCAACCGGTTCGTTGACCGCGAGATGCCGCAACTGGACGGCTATTATGGCAAGATCGCCGGGAGCATGGCGGCGGAGCGTCGGGCGCGACAAGCGAAGCTCATTCGCGATGATGAGCTACGCAAGGCTGTGATCGACCGCCTCGAACATGGCTGGTCGCCGGAGCAGATCGCCGGTCGCCTCCGGATCGAGCCGGACGCGCATGCCCGGCGCTGCCACGAGACGATTTACGCTTGGGTCTATTCGAGCGATGCAAAGGAATTGGGCTTGTACCGGCATCTCCCGAGACGCCGCAGAAAGCGCCGTCCCCGCTTCGCCCGTATTGGACGTTCCAATACCTTCCCGGAAGCCCGAAATATCTCGAACCGACCCGATTCCGTCAATGATCGCAACGAGTTCGGTCACTGGGAATGTGATCTGATCCAGTTTCGGAAGGAGTATGGAGAGGCGAATCTGAGTTCGGTGGTCGAGCGCAAGACGCGCTTCGCAGTCCTGCTGGAGAATGCGGATCGACGGACAAAGCCTGTCCTGAACGCGATGGCCGACGCCCTCCTCCCGTTGCCGAAGGAGGCACGCCGGAGCTTTACCTTCGATCAGGGTGTCGAGTTCACCGGCTGGCGCGACTTCGGCACGTTCCTCGATGCCGATGCCTGGTTTTGCGATCCGCGGGCGCCGTGGCAGAAAGGAGCTGTCGAGAACACCAACGGGCGCGTCCGGCGCTATCTTCCGAGGAAGACCAATCTGGCCCAGATCGGCTCCGTGGTCCTGCCTGGCGTCATCGAACAGCTCAACGCCACGCCCCGCAAATGTCTCGGATACCGCACGCCCCACGAAGCCTTCC
>JBGCFK010000016.1:0-11963 GCA_045106875.1 Paracoccaceae bacterium
TGGAAACGCGATTTCCGGCTCAGGCACACCGCTCGACCGGCGCGCCGCACGCACCTGCTTCAGAGGACCGGGAAGCTCTGCATGGCCTACAATAAGCACATCAGCAGGCGGCGGAGCCAAGGGCGTCGGCACCCTTTTCAACCGCGCGAACGCTTCAAACAGCAAAGGCGCCGCATCCCGTATTCCTGTGATGCCCGGCACAGGCGTCGCGTCCGGACGACCCGTCCATATACCAATCACGTGCGCGCCGTCGAACCCGATGGCCCATGCGTCGCGATGACCATATGAAGTTCCGGTTTTGTAGGCGAGTTGTCCGTTCGAGGCCGCCATGGGTGCCGGCGCACCAGCCAGAACATCCGCCACCTGCCAAGCAGCGCCGTCACTGAGCATCCTGACAGGCACTTTGCTGGCTGCGGGATGAACATGCAGCGGCCGAGCCTTGCCCCCCGCTGCGATCCCGGCAAAGACTTGTACAAGACCCGTCAACCGAACCCCGACGCCGCCCAGAGCTATGGCCAAGCTGGTCCGTTGCCCAGGTGGCAAAGCGGGCCGTGCCCCTGCCCGGCGCAAGCGGGTCATCAATGCCGCCGGCCCAACAGCCTCCAGCAATGCCACCGCAGGGACATTCAGAGACCTCTGCAACGCTGCGCGTACGGACACAGTACCAGAGTAAGCCTCGTCGAAATTCGTTGGCGTATAGGCGCCGAACGCCATGGGCCGGTCTTCTATAAGACTTTCCGGATGGGCGATGCCATCCTCGAAGGCCAACCCATATATCAGCGGCTTGAGGGTCGAGCCGGGAGAGCGCACGGCGCTTGTCATATCCACGAAGCCCTGGCGCGAAGGATAGTCCAACCCGGGAGAGCCAACTTGCGCCAGGATCTCTCCCGTGCGGTGATCGGCAACAATGATGGCGGCGGATTGCGCTGGGGCCATGTCCAGCACACGTGCGCTCAGAAGGCCCTCCAAGGCTGACTGAAGGTCGCGAGAGATGGTCAGAGTGACGGCTTCTCCTGGCCGCGCCTCACGGTCTGCGAGATGTGGAGCAAGTTGGGGGAATGCACGACGGCGGTTTGGCAGGGGTTCGCGCCCGGCAGCTTCGGCATCCTCTGCTGACAACGCACCAAATCGGACAGCTCGTGCCAGTACCCTGCTGCGGGCACCCCTTGCGGCCTTGGCCGCTCGATCGGGCCGCCGTGTATTCGGCGACTGGGGCAAGGCTACCAGCAAGGCCGCCTCGGCAGGGGTCAACCGCCGGGGCTCCTTCCCAAACCAACTGAGGCTCGCCGCGCGGACGCCCTCGATATTGCCGCCAAAGGGTGCGAGCGTCAGGTAGAGGCCGAGGATCTCGTCCTTGGTCAACTCCCGCTCCAGCGCAAGAGCCAATCGGATCTGTGCAAGCTTGGCCACAATGGAGCGTGTTGGCGTCTCGGTCAGAAGCCGTGCGACCTGCATGGTCAGCGTCGACGCGCCCGAGACGGGACGCCCATGCCAGGCCGCCTGCCCCGTTGCTCGGACCAACGCCAACACATCAACGCCCGAATGGGCACGAAAACGCCGGTCCTCGTAGGCCAGTAACTGAGCAATGTAGTTCGCGTCCACATCCGCCGTCTTCACCGGCAACCGCCAACGTCCATCCGAGACCTGATACGCCCGCAACAGCCGACCGTCCCGGTCCAGAACCGTGGCCGATACTGCAGGATTGAGATCAGGCATGGGTGCTGTTTCAACCCAACGATCGAACGCAATGCAGCCACTGAAGACAACTGCGGCAGCCAAAAACCCTCGTTGGGACCAGGGTTTCACTGGCCACCCACCACCGTGACGCGCCCGGTATCGGTCCAGGCGCGGAACGCCGGGCGATACATGTCCTCAACCAGCGCGGCAGGATGATGAAACACGCCAGGCGAAACCGCACGCACGATGTAGGCAAGGTTGACCGTGCCCTTGCCTGAATGATCTACTGCAGCGCGAAACCGTTCAGTGCGGAACTCGGTCATGGCGACGTTTTCTGTGATCTTGAGCCAATCCAACGCTGCCAGAGACCCCGATTGCAGCAGGTTCGGATTATCGATCTCGAATCCTGCCGGAAGTGGGTCGTCGATCATCAGCCTTGCGGCACGGTCGCCTGTTGGCGTGACCTGCAAAACCGCAACCAGCCGGGTGTTCTGGGCGACCTGCGACGGCGACACCGGCTCTCCGTCCAACGAATAGTAGCGCCGCGTCAGAGCATAGCCCTGACCACCGGCGGGTTCTGGCACAACCGGAACTCCGAACGTGGTGAGCACGAGGTCTGTATCCTTGCTCGTCTCGATCACTACAGGTCCGGCCGTGATCTCGGCATCGCGGATCGTGCGCGCTATATTCTGGCCGCTGACGATTTCGGCGCGAGAAGCGAGCAGCATCCACAGTTTTTCTTGCGTCGAAGTGTAATTTCCGGCTCGACCAGCCACCGCTCGGGTCAAATTCGCACGATCGACTGCGTTCGAGCCAGCCTCAGCCGCCAACGCAAGCACAGCTGCCCCATCGCGCAACGCAGACCCATAATCGGCGCGCCAACCTGTACCTGTTTCGGGTTCCATCGCCTGCGCGGCTGCCAGGCGAAACATCACGTCAGCCCGAACCTGTTCGCCATACATCGCAAGCGCGGCGCCCAGTTGCGCCTTGGCCATTGGCGTCGCCAAAGCCTCGGCCTTTGCATCCACATAGTAGCGCAGGTCACCAATAGAGGCCCTGCCCTCTCGTGCCAATGCCAGCAACGCAAACGCAACATCCTCGCCGCCCTTGTCGAAATCCGCCGCGTAGGCAAGCTGGCTGGTCAGGTTGTCCAGAGCTGCGCGGAAGGCTTTGGCTGGCACCTCGTGACCCTGAGCACGCGCACGGCTCAGGAAATCCGTGACGTATGCGTCCAGCCAGAGATCACCGCGCCCCGGCGACCAGAGGCCAAAGGACCCGGAAGCAGTCTGGTTCTCCAGCACCCGCGCGATAGCGTCTCTAATTCTGATAGACGACTCTACAGGTGCCGCAATCCCCAGCGCCTCGGCCACCTCAGTCATATACAAGAGTGGCAGCGCCCGGGACGTGGTCTGCTCGGTGCAGCCATAAGGATAGCGATCAAGTGCCGCCAACAGGCCAGGCGCATCAAAAGCCGCAAGCGCGCCGGTTGCCACCGTTGCCCGTGCGCTTCCGGGCGCATAACCCGAGAAAGTCGCGGCATCGACAGTGAAACTCTGTCCTGCCGAAAGCTGCACTCGGGTTTGCCGCGCAACCTCCGGGTCCAGAAGACGCACACCCAGCGTTAAGTCCTTTGTCAGGCTCTCGCCACTCGGGGTGGCTGTGGTCAACCGGATACGTCGATCCCCTATCTCAGAGGCCGAAACAGGGATCGAGACCTGACGGATCTCGTTCTCACCCAACATCACATCATGACGGGCTTTGCCCAGATCCAGTCCACCGTCGAGGCCCGCGACCTCCAGCTTTACCCCGCCCGCCGGACCGCTGGCATGAGCAAGCTCGACCAGCAACCGCGCCTCGTCGCCGGGCGCGAGAAACCGCGGCATGGCCGCCGACACAACGACAGGATCGCGTACCAAGACGTCTTTTTCGGCATGTCCCACAGCATGCGCTGTCCACGCTGTCGCCATCAGCCGCACCGTGCCGTTGAAATCAGGCATGGGGAATGTCGCCTCTGCAGTGCCATCGGTCCCAACCTCGATGACGCCTGAGAAGAACGCCACCAGCGCCTCGGTCGGTGGGGGCGCTTTCATCCTGGCTGCAGCCGCATCGCCACCCGAACGAAGCCGCCCAATGACACCCTGATGCCCATCAATCAGCCTGCCATACAGATCGCGCACTTCCATCCCCAACGCACGCTGGGCGAAGTAGTGCGCATCGGGCGCCGGTGTCTCGAATCCCGTCAGATTAAGGATCCCCAGATCCACTGCCGCGATGGTCACATATGCCGGCACGCCCGGCGCAAGGTTGGCCAGTTGCACTGAGGTCTTCATCGGCCCGCGGGGTGCGACCTGATCAGGCGTGGCAAAACTGACGTCGAGTTTGCGCGGGCCGGGATCGACCCCTGCCCACGCCAATCCCAAAGCACGCGCGGGATTACGATCCTCGGCTCCAGGGCGCACCAATGTCGCGGTTATGTAGGCACCTGGCCCCCAAGCCTCGGTCACCGTCAGATCGACCGAGGTCTCACCAGCGTCTACATCCAGCGTCTGCATTTCGATCAACCGGTTGTCCACGACAGCCAGCAACAGCTTGCCCGCGTGGCGGGGTTTCAAACGCACCTTGACCCTGTCGCCGATGGCGTAGGCGGCGCGGTCCAGCCCGACTTCCAGAACATCCGGCGTCTCTGCTGTTGCGCCGCCCGTGTACCAGCCCGCATTGAACTGCAGGCTGGCGGCGGCAGGCGTGCCGTCGAGGCTGGCCAGTTTCAACTCGTACCTGCCCCAGTCCACGGCAGCAGCAATCCGCGCGCGCCCGTTCGCGGTCAGAGCCACTTCGCCATTGGCAATACGTTCCCGCGAGGTGATGGGTTCATAGTTCCAGCGCCCATCCACTTCGTACCATTGCCAGCGACGATGCACGCGGCTCAGTGTCCAGCCTACTTGCGGCAGGCCAATCTGCGTGCCCTCCGGCCCTATGGCGAGGACTTCAAATTCAGCCTGACCGCCCTCAGGCGCCTCCCCGTCAAACAGGGACCGGATGCCGATCTGTGGTCCTGCGGGTGCAAGGGGCCGGGTCAGTGTGCGTTCTACAGGGCGCCCGGAGCTGTCCTGCACTGTGACAACCGCCGTGGCCTGCAAAGGCCGGGTCAAAGCCGATGTCTCGGGCAACGCGAGCGCGACGCGCGTATTGCCGTTGGCGTTCGTCTCGGCGCTCAACAAAGGTTTGGCGAGCGTGCCGACTTGTTCGTCCTCGAGGCCAAACTGGAAACCGGCAAAGCCGGGAACTTCCTTGGCTGCGGTGACACGCACCTCTCCCTGCACAGTCAGCCCGGCACCGGCAGCACCATAAAGATAGCGCGTGGCGACATCGAGGAAGACAGGCGCTCCACGACGGATCAGCCCCTCAGGTGCGCTCAGATCGACAGCAATGCGTTCGGGTACGAAGTCCTCGACCAAGAACTTCAGCTGACGCACCGGAGGCGCCTTCGGGTCCAGATGCAGCTTGGCGGACCATGTACCGCGCTGCACACCTGCGCCAAGCCTGACAGAATGCGCGCGTCCGCCTGCGCCCTGATCGGCCAGTAGCGCGCGGTGATACTCGACCCCGTCTGGCCGCGTGACGACCAGTGTCAGAGGCAAGTCGCTGATGGCATTTGCGGCTCCGTCCCGTGCCAGAGCGGTCAGGTGCACGACCTCACCGGGCCGATAGACACCGCGTTCTGTGGTTGCAAAAACGTCCACCGGACCGGGCGCGGGGCGGCCCTCTACCCCGCGATCCGAAAAGTCGAAGGCAGGCGCGGTCAAATCGAGGAACGCAAAATCGCCGGAGTGCGCCACGGTCATCATGGCAGGCGCCATGCCACCCTGCCCACGCGACAGGCCGGGATCAAACTGCACATATCCAGTCGCATCAGATGCAACAGCCCCCAGCACCTCATTGTTGCGGGCGAGCAGTTGCACCTTGGCCCCCGCAACAGGTTCAGCTGAAGACAACGTGCGGACAAAACCGTGCAAGCCGTCGGCACCCGCCATGGAGGCAAGCCCGAGATCCGTCACCACGAACCACTGCGTCGCAGCCCTGTCCCAACGGTCACCCACACCCGGCACGCGGGCGGACATGACATAGACACCAGGCTCGAACGTCTCGATGGCATCCCCGATGGGCAGTGCCATCATCACATCAGCGTTCAATTTGCCTGAGACGTCCGCCATGCCAGTCCAGACAGCGGCGCCCGCGCGACCTGCGATTTGCTCTTCCCGCCACTGGTTCACAGCCTGATCCAGCACATTAGCTTGCAGCGATGGCAGGAGATTGCGCGGACCGATGCGATGCACCGCCAACTCGATCTCGGACAGGTTGACGGTGATCACAGGGATCGCCGCGCCCGGCCCCTTGGGCAACACATTGGCTCGGCTGACAAAGCGCACGGCAGGACTGCGGTCACGGATATAGACCTCGATTGTCGAGGATTTTGCCAGCGCCTCGCCTGCGCGCGACGGCAGGCCCTGACGCAATGTGATCTTGTAGCGTGCACCGCGTTCGACCCCATCAAGACAAAGCTGGCGATCCTCGGCGGTTACAGGCAGCGCGGTATCCGTATCAGTGCGCACATAAGGCCCATAGTCCAACCCAGCCTCGGTCAGCTTTTCCGAGAACTGAACACAGACGCGAGCATCTGCAGCCTCGCTGTCGACCTCGTGTCCTGTGACCCGAAAACCGTAGTTCGAAATTGCATAAGCAAGGCGCGTTTCGGTCTCGGGCCGCGGCGACAGCGCCTGAGCGCGGCGGAGCGCAGTAACCATCTGGCGACCATAACCACGGGTCTCAAGCACATTCGCCAGCAATGCCAAAGCGGTCGCACGCACGCCATCACCTTCCGAGCGCAGCACGCCGTTGATGGCAGCAGACAGTGCATCGCGGCGCAGCCTTCGGGTTTCTCCAGCGTTCGCGCCCTGCAGCTTTAGCCAGACCCGTGCCAGATCACGCCACAGGTCGCCGCGGTCGGTCAGCGTCACGGCAGCTGCATAATTCTGCGCGGCCAGCGCCAGATTGCTGGATTGTTCCGCCGCCAGCGCAGTCGAGATCAGCGCATCGGCGCCCGTCCCGTTGGCCGCAAAGCGGCCACCCAAGGTCCCCGCCAGCGTCCGGGCTGACACCAGAAGCTCGCGCGGCACGAAATCCAGATCGCTTGCGCGTTTGGCAGCCAAGGCCCGTGTGGCTTCGGAAGTTGCGACCATTTCGGCCGAAATTGCATCGGCAAAGGGCTCGCTCCGCTCAACGCCTGACTTAAGGAAGCACGCCTCTGCGCGGGTGTTGTATGTCAGTGCCTGACAGGCTGGATTGCCAAGGCAGGCCTGACGGCAGGCACGGAAATCCGTATCGAAGATCGAACCAATGTCGCCGCCATAGAAATCCTGCCCTGTTGTCGTGACGATACGCCTGTCAGGAACAGGCCCGAGTGACTGTGCGTCCTGAGCCAGAGATGGCCCGACCAGCAGAGCAAAAAGGGCGACAACCGCAGATATCCGGTGCAGCATTACAAACTCCCATCAATCGATCCCACCAACACGAGTGTCTCATGCAAGCACATCTGCGTCGATGGTCGAGGTCAGGATTTTTTCTGCACAGCGAGTGGGTTCTGTGTGGTTTCTTCTTATTTACAAGCCCTCAGCGCATCTTGTAGAGCACCTGTGAGCGGTTCGAAGTATGCGGGCGAACCGAAGGCCAGCGACCCTTCTCGACCGCTGCGGCCCATTCGGGCGAAGTCAGAACATCCGGTCTTTCGATCTCGTAGATCGCCGAGAAGACCGGGCTTGGGCCGGGGCGGTCATGCACTTCGCCGCCAACGAATACCCGGAACGGCTCGCCCTTCATCCGCTGAGCGCCTTTTACGCCGGGAACCTCCAGAAGGAACGGGATGTGTTCGCTGTCATAGACGTCGTTAAACAGATCCTCATATGCAGGGTCGACATCCATCGACACGACGAAAAGGTAGGCTGCGGTGACGGGCATAGGGCTTCTCCTTTGGGCTGTCCCGGGCGAAGATCCGGGATCTCATATAGGCCCAATATTGGCCGCAGGCTCAACCCCTCCGCGGCATCAGAACCCAATAGTCGAAATCCAGCACCACACCCTCGGCGTACCGACCATCCGCGCCCTTCAGCGGGAAATCCTCGGCTGTACGGTTCTTGACGGCGACCAGTCGGAGGCGCAATGCCCCCACGTTCGGGTCGGATGTTTCTGACTTGTCCAGAACCTCGGACCAGGCATGGATCGTATCGCCCGCCATGGAAGGTGCGGCGTGAGCCCCGCCATTGATCGCCACGATCAGTTGCGCGTTTGCCAATCCGTTGAAGCTGAGCGCCCGTGCAAGACTGATGATATGCCCGCCATAGATCAATCGCCCCTCGGGCCGCACCATGGTCGAGAAATGCACTTTTGCCGTATTCTGCCAGAGCCGGGTGGCGAGCATGTGCTCGGCCTCCTCCAGCGTGACCCCGTCCACATGGTCGATCTTCTCGCCAACATCATAGTCGTCCCACAGGTGCGGCGCACCAGCCAGATCCGTATCGTACTCGCCAAAATCGAGTGACTCGGGGAGAACCAGATCGGACGCTGCCACGGCATCGGTCAGGTTTGGCACGACCGGTTCGGGCGCGGGGTTTGCTGCATCGCGTTTGCGCACCATCACCCAGCGGACATACTCCAATGCAACCTCGCCAACCTGATTGGTCCCGGAGGTGCGGACCCAGACGACACCCGTCTTGCCGTTCGAGTTCTCTTTGACCCCAATTACTTCAGACACCGAGTTCAGCGTGTCGCCCACATGCACCGCACACAGAAAGCGCCCTTCGGCATAGCCAAGATTGGCGACCGCGTTCAGCGAGATGTCCGGTACTGTCTTGCCAAACACGATATGAAAGGCGGCCAGATCATCGAGGGGTGCCTCCTCATACCCGCAATCCTGGGCGAACACATCCGAGGACTGAAGGGCAAAGCGCATGGGGTACAACGCCTGATAAAGCGCCCGATCTCCCTCGGTCACCGTCCGCGGCGTGGCGTGGCGCATCACCATGCCGAGCGAAAAATCCTCGAAGAAATTGCCTGAATCGGTCTTGGTGGCGGTCATTGCCGTGGCCCTTCGCGCAAGATTGTTTCGTGCCGGACATCATATGTCGCGGCGTACTGGCACAGCCCGCCTGCGTTCGCAAGCGCAGCAACGACGGCAGAGCTTCCTGAGGCCAACTTGTCGATGGAAGCTCTGCAATCCCGTAAAAATGTTAACCGGCTTGTCCGGAGCACCCCATTGACCTGGCCAAAAATATTTCGAGAACGCGAGAGCATGGCTCTCGCATGGACCCGCAGTGTCAAGGACACGAGATAAATCACTTAGAATCCATTGCCGTTCCGTGTTCAAATGCGCCGCAAGGGGGAACACCATGAACAGACCAAGTTTCACCGTTGGAATCGAAGAAGAATACCTGGTCGTCGACCGGGACACGCGGGATCTGGTTCAGCAGCCGGACCCGGACTTTCTGGCACGATGCTCAGACCTCACCGGTGATCGGTCTACACCCGAATTCCTGCAATGTCAGGTCGAGGTCGGCACGGCACCGCACGAGCGTGTTTCGGATGCGGGCCAGGACCTTCTGGCCCTCAGGCGCGGTGTTGCCACTGCCGCTGCCGAATTCGGCTACGCGCCCATCGCCGCTTCAACCCATCCCTTCGCCCGCTGGCGCGCGCAGACCCATACCCGGAAGGAACGCTACGACGCGCTGGAACAAGACCTCGGCCAGACCGTACGACGCCTGCTGATCTGCGGATGCCATGTCCATGTCGGCATCGAGGACGAGGACCTGCGCATCGATCTGATGAGTCAGGCGGCGTATTTCTTACCGCACTTGCTTGCGCTGTCGTGCTCCTCGCCCTTCTGGGAGGGAGAGGACACGGGCCTCGCCTCTTACCGTCTGACGGTCTTTGACGCCCTGCCCCGCACAGGGCTACCGGATCAGATGGGATCTTACGCCGAATACAAGCGTCTGGTCGCCGCGCTGGTGGACGCGGGCTGCATCGAGGATGCGACCAAGATCTGGTGGGACATCCGCCCCTCTGACAAGTACCCAACCCTGGAACAACGGGTCACGGATGTGTGTCTGACCGCAGGAGATGCCGCCGTTGTTGCGGCCCTATTCCAGACGCTGCTGGCGTATCTCTACCGCTTGCGAAGCATCAACCAGCGTTGGCGGGTCTATCCGGCAATCCTGATCAACGAGAACCGCTGGCAGGCCCAACGTTATGGAGCGTCTGGCAAGATGGTCGACCATGGCAAGCGCGCGCAAGTCCCGGTCGCTGATCTGATGGCAGAGTTGCTGTGCCTGCTGGACGAGGATGCAGCAGCGCTCGGGACGCGAGCGCTGCTGGCACACACCGCTCGGATCGCGCGCAACGGAACATCAGCAGACCGCCAGCGCGATGCACATGCAACCGCCGAGGCGAACGGCGCAACGAGCCAGGAGGCGTTGGTGGCGGTGGTGGACATGCTGGCGGCCGAGTTCACCTCGGATGCGGGGCTGACATAGTGGATGCGCAGGCCCGCGCGTTGAAGCTGCTTGCCAAAGGTACGCACAGGGCGGTGACGCCAACGGACACTCTGGCACGTATCCGGCCAATGATGAACCGGTTCGGGATCACACGGGTCGCCAACGTGACGGGGCTCGACCGGATTGGCATTCCTGTCGCACTGGCAATACGCCCAAACGCACGTGCGCTGGCCGTCAGCCAGGGCAAGGGACGCACGATCGAGGCTGCGATGGCTTCGGCGCTGATGGAGAGCATCGAGATCTGGCATGCGGAGCGTGTCAATCTGGCCCTGCACTACGGAACGGCAGCGGATCTGGGCGTGCCGACAGTAGACCTCGCGCGGCTGCCTCCGGTGGCATGGAAAGCCCGCACGCCTGCGGACCGTCACCTCTGGGCACCTTCGAAAGACTTGATGTCGGGCCGCTCCAAATACGTGCCGTTCGAGATGATTCACGCGGACTACACACAGCCGGGGATTCCGGGTGCGGGAGGGTTCCCTTGCTCGACCAATGGGCTGGCGTCAGGCAACCACCTGCTCGAGGCAATCAGCCACGGCATTTGTGAAGTGATCGAACGGGACGCGCTGTCAGTCTGGCACGCGCTGTCGGAAGCGGACCAGCGTGCAACTGGCGTAGATCCTACAAGCATCGTGGATGATTGGTGCCAATCGGCCTTGGCCCGGTTTGCCGGTGCTGGCCTGGACGTGCGGGTCTGGGATGTCACTTCGGACACTGAAGTGGCGACATTGCTCTGTCTCGTGCGCGATCCCGACCCATCCTCGCCACATTTGGGTCTTGGCTCAGGGACGCATCCTGACCGGAGATTGGCGCTTAGCCGGGCGCTGACCGAGGCAGCACAGGTCCGGCTCAACTATATCTCGGGCGCTCGGGAGGATCTGCGCGAGACGGAGTATGAGGCAGCAGGTCTGGCCGAGAAGACAGACGCGGTCGAATACCTCTTTGGTGCGCAGCCGCGGCAGATGTTCGACCACGTGCCGCATGGTGTGCATGAAACGCTGGAGGAGGACCGCGACTGGTTGCTGGCCCGGCTCTCGACTGCGGGCATCCACGAGGTCGCGGTCACCGACCTGACCCGAGTGGATATCGCAATCCCTGTGGTGCGGGTAGTCATTCCGGGGCTTGAGGCGCCGCATGACGATGACAGCTACGTGCCCGGTTCCAGGGCGGGAGGCACATGGTGCAAGAACTAACGGGAGTCGTCTTTGCCGGACCCTCGCTGGCAGGGCTAGACCTGACGGCCTATGGTACGCTGGAGTTCCGCCCGCCTGCGCGGCAAGGTGATATCTGGCGCGCCGTTCGCGAAAAGCCCGCTGCCATCGGGATCATTGATGGTTATTTCGAAGGTGTGCCTGCTGTTTGGCACAAGGAAATTCTCTGGTCCCTGCATCAGGGGATCCCGGTCCTGGGCGCCTCAAGCATGGGGGCACTGCGCGCAGCCGAGATGGATGCGTTCGGGAATGGCGCAATCGACGTGCAAGGTGTCGACGAAACGCCAGCGCCTGGCCCAGTGTGTTTTGCGGGCGGAACAATGATTCTAACACCGCGTGGCGAAATCCTGGTGGAAGACTTGAAGGTCGGCGATATGGTCGTCACTCTTGATGATGGCCCTATGCCGATCTTGTGGATGTCGAAGACCAAATATTCCTGGCCGCTTGAGTCCAGAAAAAGCAAACCCATTGAAATTTC
>JBGCFK010000160.1:0-20070 GCA_045106875.1 Paracoccaceae bacterium
GTGCTGGACGTCGAGGTCTCTGCTATTACCGGACAGGGCCTGGACACGCTGTTGGAGAACATTGTCCTGCAGTCGGAGTTGCTGGAGCTGAGGGCAAACCCAGAACGCCCTGCAGAGGGTGCTGTGATCGAAGCCAAGCTCGACACGGGCCGTGGGCCTGTGGCGACGGTACTGGTCCAGCGCGGCACACTGCGTACCGGCGATATTTTCGTGGTGGGCGAGCAATGGGGCAAGGTCCGTGCGTTGGTCAATGATCAAGGGGACCGTGTCAAGGAAGCGGGACCGTCCGTTCCTGTCGAAGTTCTTGGTTTGAACGGGACACCGGAAGCGGGCGATACCCTGAACGTGGTCGAGGACGAGGCCAAGGCTCGCGAGATCGCGGACTATCGTCAGCGCTCGGCTCGCGAAAAGCAGACTGCTCAGGGTGGCCGCGCCACGCTGGACCAGTTGCTCGCGCAGGCTCAGGCGGGCGAGGTTCAGGAACTGCCCTTGCTGGTCAAAGCCGATGTGCAGGGTTCGTCCGAGGCAATTGCGCAGGCGCTCGACAAGATCGGGAACGACGAGGTCAAGGTGCGGCTGCTGCACTCGGGCGTTGGCGCGATCACCGAATCGGACGTGACACTGGCCGAAGCATCGGGCGCACCAATCATCGGCTTCAACGTCCGTGCCAATGCACCTGCGCGCGACGCCGCGAACCAGAAGGGAGTGGAGCTGCGCTACTACTCGATCATCTACGATCTTGTAGATGACGTGAAGGCCGCCGCCTCTGGCCTGTTGTCTGCGGAGGTTCGCGAGAACTTCATCGGCTACGCCAAGATTCTGGAAGTCTTCAAGATCACTGGATCCGGCAAGGTTGCTGGTTGTACGATCACCGAGGGCGTTGCGCGCCGTTCGGCCGGTGTACGCCTGCTGCGCGACGATGTGGTGATCCACGAAGGTACGCTGAAGACGCTCAAACGTTTCAAGGACGAAGTCAAAGAGGTCCAGGTCAGCCAGGAATGTGGCATGGCCTTCGAAAACTACGAAGACATTCGCGAGGGCGACGTCATCGAAATTTTCGAACGCGAGGAGATCGAGCGCACGCTCGATTGATCCCTGGTGCCGATGAAAAATTGGGGCGCGTCCTTTTGGGGCGCGCCTTCTTCATGACAGGAGGCATGCTTGTCCCGACGGGCGCTTGTTCTGGGAGCATCAGGTGGCATTGGTAGCGCCGTTGCTGCGCGGCTGGCTTTGGAAGACTGGCGTGTAACCGCCCTGTCCCGGAAGGATGGTCTGGATTGGCGCGATCCAGCGCGTGCTGAGAGTGTTATTGGGAACGCAATTGGCCCGTTTGATCTTGTTTTCGATGCCACGGGCGCGCTCGAGATTGATGGTGCCGGACCTGAGAAGCAGCTGGCGACAATCGAAGCAGATGCCATGGCTGCGCAGTTTGCTGTGAACGCCATCGGGCCAGCCCTGCTGTTGAAACACTACAAGTCCCTGCTGCCACGCAAAGGTCATGCGGTTTTTGCCACGCTTTCGGCACGGGTTGGGTCGATCGGTGACCATGGGCTTGGTGGCTGGATCTCGTATCGTGCGTCCAAGGCGGCCTTGAACCAGATCGTCAAGACGGCCGCTGTCGAGCTGGCCCGAACCCGTCCTGAAGCTGTGGTTGTCGCCTTGCACCCGGGCACGGTCGCCACCACGTTCGGGTCTCAGTACCGGGGCGCTCGGGAGGCTCTGTCGCCCGCGCAGTCGGCGGCGCAAATGCTGGCGGTATTGAAGGACCTGACCCCGGCCGAGACCAGCGGCTTTTTTGCCTATGATGGCAGCCGCGTGCCCTGGTAGCGGCGCTGGACAGTTGGTGGCCCGGGTGCTAGAGCCCGCCCTCTTTCGGAGATGAGTATGTCGAAACGCAGATTTGATACTGGCGGTGGGCCATCTCAACGGCAGTTGCGGGTTGGAGAACTGATCCGTCGTACTCTGTCCGATACCCTGATGCGCGGCGAGACCCACGAGCCGGAGCTTTCGCATGTGTCCGTGACAGTAGGCGAAGTGCGTATGTCACCTGACCTGCGGGTCGCGACAGTCTACGTGATGCCCCTGGGCGGGGTGAATACCCGCGTTGTGATCAAGGCACTGGCGCGCGCAGCCCCCGAGCTGCGCCGTGCCATCAACAAGAACCTGACGCTGAAGTTCTCGCCAGAGTTGCGCTTCCTGCCGGATGAGACGTTTGATCGAATGGATGACACAAAGCGCATGCTTGGAGATGATCGGGTGCAGCGCGACCTTGACTGAGTGTCGTCAGACGAACCGGTCCGTGGCCTCAACCAATGCAGAGGTTATCCCGGGCTCTGAGAGGGCATGCCCGGCATCATCCACGATCACCAGTTCGGCGGCAGGCCAACGCGCGCAGATCTGAGTGGCTGTCCGGGGTGGGCAAATGACGTCATAGCGTCCCTGCACGACCACACCCGGAATGCCTGAGATCGTTGGCATATCTGCAAGGATCTGATCATCACGCTCCAACCATCCGTTATGTTGGAAGTAGTGCGCCTCGATCCGAGCAAACGCTCGTGCGTAGCCGCCATTCAACGGCGAAGTGCCACGCGGGGGGCGGAGCACAGCGGTCGATGTCTCCCATCTTACCCAAGGTCTTGCAAATTTCAGCTGCGTAGCTTCATCGCTGGACGTGAGCCGCATATGATAGGCGCCGATCAGATCTGCGCGTTCGTCCTCGGGTATTGGTTCGATCAGGTCATCCCAAGCATCCGGGAAGAACCGCGCTGCGCCACCACCATAGAACCAGTTCAGCTCGTCCTGGGTCATGGTGAAGACACCGCGCAGGATAAGTTCGGTGGCCCGCTCAGGATAGCGCTGCGCATATAGAAGTGCGAGGGTTGAGCCCCAGGATCCGCCAAAGACCTGCCATTGATCGATCCCGATATGTGTCCGGATCCGCTCGAGATCTTCGACCAGATGCCATGTGGTATTCGCCTCCAAACCTGCGGCAGGCGTGGACTTTCCAGCGCCGCGCTGATCGAACAGCACAACCATGTATCGCTTCGGATCGAAGAACCGCCGCATGAACGGACTGCACCCGGCACCGGGACCGCCGTGCAGCACCACGACGGGCTTGCCGTCGGGATTGCCACATTGCTCGACATAGAGCGAATGCCCATCGCCCACATCCAGCCGGAAGCTGCGGAAGGGCTCGGTTTGGGGATAGAGGCGCGGGGTTGTCATGCGTTCCTTGTCAATTTGTCTTGTCACATCTGCGGCCGAGACGCGCACGACCTGGCCGGGGATGGCCAATCCTTGATCCCAGCACTATCTCCCTATTTCAAGCACCAGCGGAAATTGCAACTGTGAGGAGCGTCGCATGAGCGTGGCCGAGGATATTCGAGGCACCGTGGACCCAACCGAGATCGCCAAATTCGAGGCGATGGCCGAGGAGTGGTGGGACCCAAACGGCAAGTTCAAGCCATTGCATATGCTGAATCCATGCAGGCTGGGCTATATTATCGATCAGGTAGCTGCACAGTTCGGGCGTGACCCCAAGGTTCCGGGTGCATTCGAAGGTCTGCGCATTCTGGACATTGGTTGTGGTGGAGGGCTGCTCTGTGAGCCGATCGCGCGGCTTGGCGCCGAGGTTGTCGGTGCCGACGCCGCTGCGCGCAATATCCCTGTCGCCAAGGTTCATGCCGAGAAGATGGGGCTCGAGATCGACTACCGCATCACCACCGCTGAAGACATGGCCGCTGCGGGTGAGCACTTCGATGCGGTGCTGAACATGGAAGTCGTCGAGCATGTAGCCGACCCGCAGGGTTTCCTTGACGCTTGTGCGTCGATGATCAAACCGGGTGGCATCCATGTATGCTCGACCATAAACCGCAATCCAAAGAGCTATCTCTTCGCCATCATCGGTGCCGAGCATGTGATGCGATGGCTGCCGAAGGGCACACATGAGTGGGACAAGTTCATAACACCGGATGAACTCTTCGATATGTTGTCACGTGCCGGGTTGGATCCCGTGGACCGCAAGGGTTTTCAGTTCAATCCTCTGGGGTGGTCCTGGCATATCTCTCCGCGGGACCTGAGCGTGAATTATGTGACGTCGGCCGTGCGACCGGAGTAACCCGCGACACGTGTTTAAATATGACGCGCGCCGGAATGGGCAGTGCGCCTGCGTTGTGGTAAAACTTATTGAGAGGTTGAACAGACCCCAAGCTGGCCAGAGATGCCGGCAGAAACGAGGAGCAGTGCAATGATGAATTTGAAGCTCACCCGCAGGGGTGTTCTGGCGGGCAGTGGTGTCGGCCTGATGGTGCTGGCTGGATGCGGTGGACGCGACTCGCTGGATTCGACCGGAGGCGTGGATGCCAACGTGGAACGCGCCGTAGCGACCATGTACGACCGGCTGCCGTTCACACGGGATATCGCAAGCCGCGCGGCGGGGATGCTGGTCATGCCCGGGATCGTGAAAGGTGGCTTTATCGTTGGTGGCGCTTACGGCGAAGGCGCGCTGCGGGTGCGGGGTGACAACTATCGCCAAAGTGCGGCCTACTATTCCTTCGGCGCAGCTTCGGTCGGGTATCAGATTGGGCTGCAGAAAACGGCACATACGCTCTTCTTCATGACGGATGGTGCGCTGGATAAATTCCGGAACTCGCAGAACTGGGAAGTCGGCGCGGATGCCGAGGTGACGGTGCTGGACACAGGCGTGAAGGCTGACCTCAATACCACGATAGCGCAGCAACCAGTGCTTGCTGTGATCTACAGCCAGCAGGGGCTTATGGCCGGGGCCAGCCTCGAAGGCGCCAAGTACACGCGTATCCTGAAGTAAGGGCGGAGGATCACTCTGTCCGGGGTTGTACCATCGCCAGGCCGCCCAGCATCAAGACGAGCGAGATCCAGACCCAAGTGGAATGGGTCTCGCCCAGAAGCAGGATCCCCAGACCGACACCCGACAACGTCACGACATAACCGACCTGCGCGGCGAACACCGGACCTGCCTGCGCGATCAACCAGACAAACCCTCCATAGGCCAAGAGATGCGCCAGCGTCATCGCGACCAGCGCCTTCTCGGCCAACCCTTCCGAGTCAATCTCCATCCAGGCGCCGGTTCCAGCAGCCAGGGGCGCTATCAACAACAGCGCACCCCAGCTGAGCCCGCACAAGGTTTGAAGCGCGGTACAACCCGGCGGGCGAGACCGCGCTATGTAGATATTTTCAGCCGTGTAGGCGAGGCATGTGATCAGCGAGACGCCAATCCATATCGCGCTCTCTGGTCTTGGCAGGCTGGTTTCGGGCAAGATCAGGATGAGCACCGCAGCGCCGCCCAGAACCAGACCGATCACGCGGCGCGGCTCGGCCCGATCCATCTTCAATGCCAAGGCGGCCAGAAACGTCATGATTGGCACGGCAGCGATTACGATGGAGATCACACCCAACGGCAGTTCGCGGATCGAGGCATAGCTTGTGTAGTTGGGCAGCGC
Organism: Paracoccaceae bacterium; assembly: GCA_045106875.1. Classification (GTDB taxonomy): domain Bacteria; phylum Pseudomonadota; class Alphaproteobacteria; order Rhodobacterales; family Rhodobacteraceae; genus Thermohalobaculum. The sequence goes on from JBGCFK010000160.1 coordinate 5,478, forward strand.
TGTCCCTGTCAGACCACAGACCAGGAAAAAGATCAGATGGCACCTGTCCAAAGGCAGCCGCACACCGCGCAGGAACGCAAAGGCAGTGATCGTCAAGGCGCCCAGCAAGGTACTGGCGAAAGAAATCCCCAGTGGCGCATGCCCCTCGTTCACAATCAGCTTGGAGAAATACTGCGAGCTGCCCCAAGCAAACCCGATCCCGACCAAAGCCAGCCAAAGCATCAACGTGGGTCGCGTGTGCCGAGGCGCATTGCTTGGCGGCATCTAGAGCTCCAGAGTTCGAAAGCGCCTGCGGCGGGTTTGCGCGGCAGATCACCTCCCCGCGCTACTACCAGCCAAAATCCCGGTCAAGCCTTGGCGTCAGGTCTCGGCCGCTGCGGTGACGTCGACACCGACGGACAGCCGTTGTGCACCTGCGCCCACGACCACACCGGACACGGGGCTGACATCGCTGTAATCCCGGCCATGCGCCAAAGTCACATGGTCCTGTCCGGGAACGCAGTCATTGGTTGGATCGAAATCGACCCAGCCAAAGGCTGGATCCCAGACGGATACCCAGGCATGGCTCGCGTCTGCGCCTTGCAGACGTTGTTTGCCCTCAGGGGGGTGAGTGCGTAGATAGCCCGATATGTACCGGGCCGGGATCCTGAGAGCGCGCAGTCCGGCCAGCATCACGTGTGCGAAGTCCTGGCAGACGCCTCGTTGAGTCCGAAAACTCTCGGTCGGGAGGGTGTCTGCATTGGTTGCACCGGGTGTATAGTCAAAATCCGTGTAGATGCGGTGGGTCAATTCCTTGGCGGCAGCCAGAACCGGGCGGTCCTTACTGAAACTCTCGCGGGCATAGGCTTCGATTTCGGGATCAGCCTCGGTCATTTGCGATGGGAACGCGAAGGGCCCAAGCTCGGCCACCGGGCTTTGCCCTTCCAGACCCAGTGCGGCGGCGCAAGTCGCCTCCCAAGGGGCTGCGGTGTCGAATATCAGGCCTTCCGGCTGCGCACGATCAACGCGCGCCGTTGCCAGAATCTCAAGTTCTTCATGCGGACGCGAGACCGTCGCCACATGCACGATGTTGCCGAACATATCAGTGTGACTGTCGAGGCTTTCGGGTTCGGGTGTGATGGTCACATGGGCGATGGCGACCCGCTGACCGGGCGTTGGGCCCGGGGTCAGATGCAGCAGATGCTGCGAGAACACTGCTGGGCTTTGATAGCGGTAGTGGGTGCGGTGACGGACTTCCAGTATCATGGTTCGGCCTCGTCCGAAGGCCAGGAGCGCGCTTGTACCAATACCGCTTCAGGGGCGTCGGCATGGGCGAAGAAAGCGCGTCCGATCAGGTTCGAGATCTCGGCAAGTTCGTCTTGGCAGTGCTTGGCAAAGTTCTGAAGACCCTCGGCGTCGCTTAGCGTATCTGCGTCCAGCATGCGCATCTCTGTCAAAAGCGCCAGTGCGCGCCGGTGCTCGGGGCGGCGATAGGGGATCTCGCTTGGCATCTCGGAAAGCACGCGCTCCAGTGCGACAAGCTGGTACGCCAGCGCCCTTGGATTGGACTCGTCCAGTATCAGCAGATCGACCACCGCGGCAGGCTGCGCCGTCATCATGTAACGCGAGCGGTATGCGGAGGTGGAGTCGCTGAACGTGAGCCATGCGCGGAGATAGGTTTCTTCACGTTGTGAGACATGCGCGCCAAAGGCTTCGGCGATATGCGCGATCTGCATGGCCCGCTCGATCCGTCGACCAAGTTCAAGGAACCGCCAGGCATAATTGCGGGTCAGGTTTTCCTGCGCCGAACCGGCGAACGCCGCCAGTTCCTGCAGCGAGTCCTCGATCAACCGGGCAAGACCCGCATTCTGACGCTTGGCCCCCACGGCCTGCCAGCGCCGGTCAGAGCATAGCCGGTCAACATAGCGCCAGCTTTCCGCGGAGACCGACGCGCGTGCGCGCAACCCGCCGGAACGCAGGGTCGCAAGAATACTGCGCACACCCGAGGGTTCATCCGGGCTGGAAGTCAGCCGGTCCACGGCATCGCGGTATCGTGCCATGCCCGACAGTGCTGAATTTGGTTCAGCATAGATTTCTGCAAGTTGTGCAAGCACATCAGGGTCCGCATCCGCGCGGTTGGCGCCAAGATAGCGATCGAGGCAAACAGATAGAATGCGCAGAACCGCTTCGGCCCGCTCGGCATTCCGTCCGAGCCAGAACAGTTCGTCCGCCACACGGCTGAGCAAGTCACGCCCGGTACGCCGCAAATGACCGGATGAAAACTGCTGGGTCATCAGCCCGGCCACCTGTGGTTTGCGCACTTCGCGATTTGCGGGCAACACCCAGACATCCTTGCCGAAGCCCAGCGCGGCGGGGCGCTGACCAGGCTCCAGCGTCGAGGCCACGCCACCTGGCGCAACTTGCCAACCATCGGCCGTCCGTCCAGCAAAGACCCGCATGATCCAGGGCTTCGCAACGATGCCATCCGGGGTCCATACAGGCGTTGTGGCCAGCTTGGGAACGCGCGTTGCACAGAACCGCTCGCCATGGCGCGCCAGCAGTGCTGCCAGCTTCTGTTCTTCTGATGACTGCGTTTGCGATTGCCGGTCAGATTGCGATTGCGTCTGTATTTGAGGCGCTGCACGCAGGCCGGTCAGCGGCTCGATTTGCCAATCGCTGCGATCTTTCAGAACTTCTTCCCGAGCCCGCTCCCCCCCGAGCCAAAGACACGGAGCATCCGCCAAAAGCAAGTCTTCGCCCAGAAGATGCTGTGCAAGACGGTGGGCGTAAGGGGCGAGTGCCCGGTATGCGAAGGCAGCGCAGCCGATGGCGTTCACGATTTTCAGCGATCCCGACCGCGCAGCTATCGACAGTGCCGGAGCTCCAAACGCCGCGCGCCCGGGACGATGAAGAGCGTCGACCTCGGCATCTGGTACGCCGCGCAGCATGACGTCTACGCGCTTCAGCCCGCCCAATGTCTTTACATAAGCTGCGCCGTCGCGGACCGTAAGGTCGGCAGGTTCGATTAGCGCGGCATTCAGGTATCGCGCGAAGTAAGCGTGGCTGAAGAAACGAGGATCCTGTTCTCCAGCCGTCAGCAGCGCAAGGCGCCCGTCCCAGCCCATCATCTGGTCGAGGTGCTCCTGAAACGCAGCGTAGTGCGTGGCCAGCCGGCGGACACCAAGGTCCACGAAAAGGTCTGCATAGGCCTGCGTCGTCGCGATGCGGTTTGCCAGCAACCAGCCATCGCCCAGTGGCGTATCCAGACGGTCCGACAGGATGACCCATTCGCCATCCGCAGTGCGGGCCACGTCCGCCTCGTAGACATGAGCCCAATGGCGCGGTGGCCGCTCCCATCCCGCACAGTGTGCAGCAAACGAGGGGCCACCATAAACCAGACCGGGTGGCACCAAGCCCGCAGCTAGTGTCCGCCGGTCCGTGTAGACATCCGTGATCGCCGCATCCGCCAGAGCTGCGCGCTGTTCAATCCCGGCTTCAAGCTTCGCCCAATCATCAGGCGCGATGATCACCGGAAGCGCATCTTTCTCTGAGTTTTCGGCGGCATCCTGCGCGGCAAAAGCCAATCCGCTTTCTATCCGCAGCCGAGCCAGATCCTCGGCCGCGGGGCCGTACCCGTCTGTCCCCGTCCCCGACAGCCATGCTGCAAGCCCACGCCAATGTTCGCGCAGCGCGCCATCCGCGTCCTGCGCCTCGTCATAGCAACCGGACTCCGCCCTATAGGCAGCGCCAGTCAACGCCGAGAAGGCGTCTTCGGAAGAGCTGGTCAGATGCAGCATAGTCTCTTTAATGTCCCTGTCAGACCGTTCCGTCGAAATCCCGCTTTGCCGTTAATCCTGACGCCTCAGGTCCAGAGTGAGCGGGAACTCCGGGCTGATCTGTGGCACTGCTGGCTGATAGTCGCCAGGCTGATGACCATGCGCCACAAAGCGCGCGAGCCGCCTGCCTTCTGCTTCCAGATCGTTCACTGGTTGTGTGTCAAAACTTCGTCCGCCGGGATGTGCCACATGATAGGTGCAACCGCCAACAGATCGTTTCGTCCAAGTGTCGTAGAGGTCGATCGTTAAGGGTGCATGAACCCTTATCGTCGGGTGCAGACATTGTGGCGGTTGCCATGCGCGGAAACGCACGCCGGCCAGACGCTCGTCTCCGCGTTCCGTTCGTGTCAGGGGCAGGGCGATCTGGTTGCACGTTACGATGTAGCGATCCGACAGGTCGCCTGCTGCACGCACCTGTATACGCTCGAGTGAACTGTCCACGAAACGTGCCGTGCCCCCAATAGCGCCTGTTTCGCCAAGCACGTGCCATGGCTCGATGGCGGCGCGAAGCTCTAACCGGATATCGCGGTAATCGACATCGCCGAGCAGTGGGAAGCGGAACTCGAACTGCGCCTTGAACCATTCCGGATCAAGCTTGACGTCCAGAGCGGCACCTGTCTCGGTCAACACATCGCAGAAATCCGTCCACACATAATGCGGCAACATCCAGCGGTCGTGCAGCGCTGTCCCGTGACGGACCAGCGGTGCGGTATAGGGCTCGGCCCAGAAACGCGCGATCAGTGCCCGCAGCACCAGTGCCTGTGCCAAGCCCATGCGTGGATGTGGTGGCATCTCGAATGCGCGAAACTCTACCAGACCCAACCGCCCGGTCGGGCTTTGTGGGTCGAACATCTTGTCGATGCAGATCTCGGCTCGGTGTGTGTTGCCTGTCAGATCCGTCATCAGATCCCGAAAGATGCGATCAACGATCCATGGCGGCGGGGTCGGCCCGGCCTTGGCGCACTGACCCAGCGCGATCTCCAGCTCGTAAAGCACCTCTTGGCGCGCTTCATCGATGCGTGGCGCCTGACTTGTGGGGCCAATGAACACACCCGAGAACAGGTAACTGAGCGATGGATGGTTCTGCCAATACCGGATCAGGCTTGCCAACAAATCCGGACGCCGGAGGAACGGGCTGTCCTCGGGTGTCGCGCCACCCACCACGATGTGGTTGCCCCCACCCGAGCCGACCTGACGCCCGTCATGCAGGAACTTCACGGTTTCCAGATGGCAATGGCGGGCCTCTTCATAGAGTGCCTCGGTCACATCAACCTGATCGCTCCACGTTGCGGTCGGGTGCACGTTGACCTCGATCACGCCGGGATCTGGGGTTGCTTTGATAACGTTCAGCCGCGGATCGTAGGGTGGCGAGTAGCCGTCGATATGAACAGGCTGACCCAGCTCGGCGGCAGTTTCCTCGACCGCGGCAATCAGATCGATATACGACTCGGCGGTCGGGGCAGGCGGCAGGAAAACGCAAAGCTTGCCGTCGCGTGGCTCGACCGTGACCGCTGTGCGCACATGTTCCGTGTGGATGGCGCGCAGGGGATCAAACCCTGCGATCGGTGCGGGCGTAATCACCCAGTTGAACCCGGTTGGAAGGGCTTGGGTGACGGGCCAGTCGCGTTCTTCGCCCGTCTCGGCCTCGACGATCCGGCCTATTTCTGAAAACTCGGAATCGCCGGAGCCGGGTTTCTGCAACCTGATGGATCGCTCGGGCAATGGCGGACGTGATGCAAACGGGTCGCGCTGCACGATGAAGGGATATTCGGCCTCTTCCAGATAGGGCAGCGATGTCAGTGGCAACCGGTAACCCGCTGCGGAGTCGCCTGGTGCCAGGTAAAGCTTGCCGCGCCGCGTCTTCCATTTCTCGGTTGCCCATCGATGCTTGCGGCGAGGCCCATTTCGGCCTTTGGCCTGAGACATGGCCAGTTGCACAGGCAGTACCATGCAGGTGGGTGCGCCCAGGCCACGGTCGAAAGCCAAGGCCATCTGGCGACGTTCCAGCGGATCGTCCAATTGGTTCTCGGATGGGGCGAGGTTCTCGGGAAGCTTGGCCTCCTGCAAGATATAGGTAGCAGGGTCTTCGTAGGCGGGTTCCGCGTAGACCGGGTCGATGTCCAGCGCCTCGGCCAGTTTCTTGGTGAAAACCTGGGCATCTTTTTGGGTTGCGCCGGAGGCATCCTCGGTCGCGATCAGATCCTGCGCGCCCCAGAGCGCTTCACCATCCGCGCGCCAATAAAGACCGAAAGCCCAGCGTGGCAGTTGCTCGCCCGGATACCACTTGCCCTGACCATAGTGCAGCAGCCCACCGGGCGCAAAGCGGTCACGTAGGCGGCGGATCAGCTTGTCGGCATATGTCCGCTTGGTGGGGCCTACGGCTTCGGTGTTCCATTCGTCCGCATCCCGGTCACTATCGGCCACGAAAGTCGGCTCGCCGCCCATGGTCAGCCGGACATCCCCGGTCGACAGCAGGTCGTCGATCTTGCGCCCCACGGCGTCAATGCGTGCCCAGTGTTCGTCGGTAAACGGATGCGTGACGCGAGGCTCCTCGCGGACCCGGCGAACTTCCATCTGGTGCTCGAACTCAACCTCGCAGGGTTCAAGCCCGCCGGTGATCGGTGCGGCAGAGGCAGGCGACGGCGTGCATGCAAGCGGAATATGGCCCTCGCTGGCGAACAGACCCGATGTAGGATCAAGCCCGATCCACCCGGCGCCAGGGGCATAGACCTCGCACCAGGCGTGGAGGTCGGTAAAATCTGCATCGGGACCGGACGGCCCGTCGACGGATTTCACATCCGGTGTCAACTGGATCAAATAGCCCGACACGAACCGTGCGGCGAGACCCAGCTTGCGTAGCACATGGACCAGGAGCCAGGCAGAATCGCGGCACGAGCCTGAGCCCTTGTCCAGCGTCTCTTCGGGGGTCTGAACACCGGGTTCCATACGGATCGTGTAGGCGACGGCATCCTGAATCAGCTGGTTGACCTCGACCAGAAAGTCATTGGTGTGCTGGGGCGTGCGATTTACGGCGCCCATGAACTCATCGAACAGCGGTCCCCATTTTCGGGTCTCGAGATAAGGTGCGAGATCCTTGGCCAGTTCTGGTTGATAGATGAATGGAAAGTTCTCGGCATGCTCTTCGAGGAAAAAGTCGAACGGGTTGATCGAGGCCATGTCTGCGACAAGATCGACTGCGACCTCGAAATGATCGGTCTTCTCCGGAAAGACGGCACGTGCCATCCAGTTGCCGAACGGGTCCTGCTGCCAGTTGAGGAAATGACCTTCTGGTTCAACCCGCTGGGAAAAGGCGAGGATCCGCGTGCGCGAATGGGGCGCGGGGCGCAGCCGTATGATCTGAGGGCCAAGATTGATCCGCCGGTCATAACGATAGCGTGTCACATGTGTGATCGCCGCATTTATGCTCATGAGTGCCCCACCGTCATTTTGTGCATTGCAAGATACGTTAACGCGGGATCTGCGGCTGCTGTCAACGGCGTGGATTGATCATTTGCGCGGGATGGGAACGCGGCTAGTGTCGGATTTTGCCAACGGGAGGATCACATGGGCGAGATTGTGCAGCTGAGAGCGGCTGATGGACATGGCCTGACGGCCTATCAGGCGGGCGGTAGTGGGCCTGGGCTTGTCGTTGTGCAGGAGATCTTTGGGGTCAACGCGCATATCCGTGATGTCGTCGACCGTTTCGCCGCGCTGGGCTTTAGGGCCATTGCGCCAGCGTTGTTTGATCGGGTCGGACCCGGGATTGAAATGGGCTACACGTCCGAGGATGTGGCGGCTGGGCGTGAAGCCCGCGCCAAAGTCAAAGATACGGATGCGCTTGCGGATATTTTGGCAGCTCGGGGATGGCTGGAAACGTCACCCGGACCGGCTGGCGTGGTCGGCTACTGCTGGGGCGGGGCTCTGGCCTGGGCATCGGCTACTCAGAGCAAATCCTTCGATGCGGCGGTCGGGTACTATGGTGGCGGCATCTCGAAGACGGCGGAGGCAGAGCCGCACTGCCCGGTGATGCTGCATTTTGGTGAGCAGGATCATGCGATTCCGCTGGAAGATGTGGCGCAGGTTCAAGCCGCGCACCCTGACATGCCGGTGCACCTCTACAAGGCCGGGCATGGGTTCAGCTGCGACGCACGCGGTTCATATGATAAGGCCGCACACGAACTGGCACTTGAGCGAACGTTGGCGTTCTTTGGCGCTCACTTGTCCACATAAGGCGGCGCGGTAGGCGCAGGTCTGGCATCGCCGCGCGTGTGGTAGACGGCGTCTTGCGCGAGGGTGACGCGCGGCTTGAGCCGTCTGGTCACTTCGTTCTCAGATCTCGTCATGGCGCTTGGCGTATTTCTGCGCATAGAGCTCCTGCGCCTGGCCTACCCAGTCATCACGTTGTATCCGACCTGGAAAGGTGTCAATCGCGCCATTCACCCATGCAACATCTTGCGATGTGAAGTTTGCGACCTGATGAAACAGGTAGACACCCTTGTCGTTGAGAATGCCTTCCATCTTCGGCCCGACACCCTTGATGCGCTTTAGATCGTCCACTTCGTCCGGGCGCTCGGTCAGCAGGGAGGGGGGCGGTGGCGCCTTCTCCTCGGTCGAACCCTCAGTATCAGTATCAGTATCGGTATCGGTATCGGTATCGGTATCAGTATGAGTATCAGGTGTCGCCCTCGGGGCAGGTTCCGGGGGCGGCAAACGCTCTGGGGCGGGTTCCGGATCAGTTGCAGGCACCTCGGCGGAAGAGGCCGCTGCAGCGGTACCGGTGCTTGGCTCGGAAACAGGTTGCTGGCGCTCAAGCCTATGGCGCAGGGTCGCAACTTCCCGTTCCAACCGTTCGACCTCGGAGTTACGATCTTCCAGCTGTCCGCGCAGGGCTGAGGAGCCATCGACCGAAGTGCGGGCGCTGGCGATCCCTTCGGCCCGAGCCGCAGCAATGCGCCCACGATTGCCCCAGCCCCATATCAGGTACCCAAGCAACAGGCCAAGCAGGGCGGCAATGCCAAGATAGGCAAGGATTTCGGTCACAAGCTCGGTCATTGTTGAGAGCCACCCTCCGACATTGTCAGTTCCCTTCAGCCGACCAGACGAAATCGATTCGTCTGTTTCTGGCTCGGCCGTCTGCTGTATTGTTGCTTTCGATCGGCTGGGTTTCCCCAAAACCGCGCGCGGTCATTGCATCGCCGCGAACGCCGCGGGCTGCCAAGGCGGCTCGTACCGCTTCGGCTCGCTTTTCGCTCAGCGCCTGATTGTTCTCGTCGTTCCCGACCGAGTCCGTGTGTCCTGCAATGTCGAGTGTCATCACCGAACTGTTGAGGCAGCGCACGGCAACGGCTGCAAGCCTGTTCAAAAGTGCGCGTCCGTCATCGTCGATCTGCGCCGAACCGGTCAGAAAGGCAATCTGCTCCTTGGACAGGGCCTTGTCGATCTCGGCCTCGCAGCCCTGTGGTGTGACGGCAAAATCAACATCTGGAAGCCAGTAGCCGTTGCGAAAGGTTTCACTCTCGCCCGTGATCAGATTGCGACGATCGTCGCCTTCGCTCGCCGCCGTTGTGTTTGCTGTAAGGCCAAGTTCCCAGTCGGCAGGCAATCGTCTGGACATCCAGATTTGCACCTCGTTTGCGGTATAGCCCGGCCTCAGAGTGCCATCGATCGCAACGCTGCCTTCGTTGATCTCACCGGTTGCGATGACGAATGGTTCCAACGCGGAGGTAAGACCTGTCAACGCGCCGCGCCATGCCTCCGCATCACCTGTGCCTGCGCTCGCCAAAGCCTCACCGCTTGCTTCCGTTCCGGCCAGCGCCAGGGCGACGTCTTCCGAAAGATCCTGGGGCAACACTCCACTCAATACGATTTCCTGGTCGCGTTTTGAAAACACGATCCCGGACAGTGGCGCCGATTCGTTCAGGTCAAGATCCAGCTCCCAGGTATCTGGCATAACTATCTGTACAGCGGCTGTTGAATTATCAGCGCTGAACCCGCGTCGCAATACGCCCGAAATCGTGAGCCGTTCCCCGGTGATCCGGCTGGTTGCTGTCTCCATCCGCGGCAGAACGATGTTGAGTGCCTCCGCTGGGCCCGTCCAATCCATTGGCGCGCCGGTCTGGCTGAGATCAAGCCCTGCCACATCAAGCCCCGGCAGCATCGCGGCCAGTGTGTTTGCGCCCAGTCCGTCGGGGAGAACTCCACGCGCGGTTATGCCCCCGTCAGCATCAAGTTCAATCGTGACATCAGCGTCGGGCGGAGGGTTTAGCACCGTGATACTGGTCTTCCAGTCTGTGCCTATGGATGGCATCAGTGCTGCAAGATCCTCGTTCGTGTCGACATCAGCGGTCAGGTCGATGGTTGTGCCAGATACAGCCAAAAGCCCAGCCTGGGTGCGGGCAAGTGCGTCGAGCCCTTGTCGAACATTGTTGACCCAGTTCGCATCAGGCACGCCTTCCAGCAGGGCGAGCTCACCTTCGACGGTTGATCCGGCACCGGTCGCCGCATCACGCAGAGCCTTGGCGGTGTCGGCGTCGGGCGCAACGCCGTCAACAATGATACCGCCATCCACTGTTTTCATTGCCGTGAACTGAAAGTCCTCCGCGCCAGCAACTGCGCCTTCCAGATCGATTGTCCAGTTGCCTTCTGTTGCCCGGGCGACCAATTCGTTGACGACGTCGCCGGAGGGTTTGTCTGAGACGCGGCCTGTAAGTCCCGCATCAAGATCGCTCAGTTCGAACCGCCCCTCCTCCATGCCGGACAGAGCCGCAATCCCGGTGCCCGTGATCGCTGCCCAATCAGCCTCCGGCGCACCGGCAGCGATAGTCAGCTGGGATTGAACCTCTGCGCCACCTGCAATTGCCCTTGCTTGCGCCAGTACGGCATCTTCGATGGTCCGGTTGGGAACATGTCCTTCCAGTGTGATCTGTCCGTTGGAAGCGCGTTCAGCGGAGAAGGTGAAGGGCGAAACCGACTGCAGCACCTCCATTCGGTCGACAAGCCGTCCCAGCAGAGGCACAGCACCGGCCAAGGCCAGGATCTCGTCGCGTCTGGCTTCGCCATTCACGGGTCCGGTCAAAGTCACATTACGTCCGTCGGTCTCGACACTGATATCCGGTCCAGCGACGTTCCTGAGCGCGTCACGCACGCCCTGGTTCACCTTGAGTTCAACCTGCGGCGCCCCAGCTAAATACGTCTCATCCGTACCTGTCTGAACAGCATGCCAGCCTGTCACGCCCATAAGCGCGACACAGAGTATCACGAGTAAAAGCCGCATTCTTGGTCTCGGTTTCCTGCTCGCCTCACAGCGGATCGCCGTTTGCGGTCGACAATACTAGTTTTGGCCTAGAACCCAACACCTAATGATGTAATAGAAAAATGAGTGATCGGCAGGTGATTGGCGTTTCTGCACAGGGCGGCGAAAATTGGCCATGCGGACGCTTCAGGGAGACATCGGGATGCGAAGGGTGATCCTGGCCACAGCGACAGTGGTCTGCTTGCTGGCCAATCCTGCGAAAGCGCAGCTTGGCACGTTGATCGATATTTGCGGATCCACCGATGCGTCGCCGCGCGAGATCGTGAACTTTTGCCAGCGTGCTATCGCCAGTGGCCAGTTGGACTCGCGCGCCCAGGCGCAGGTCCGAGCGAATCTGGGAGTCGGCTGGTTCGAACTTGGCGAATACAACAACGCCGTTATCGAGTATGATAAAGCTCTGGCCGAGGCGCCCGACCTGCTTGGTGCCTATCTGAACCGGGCCCGTGCATTGGAGCGGCTGGGTCGGTTACGCGATGCGGCGGCGGATTACGATACCGTCATCCAGCGGGACCCACGTGCCGCGGATGCATATCTTGGTCGCGGCGCGATGCTGCTTGCGAACGGTGATCCCGGACGGTCACTGGACGACTTCTCCAATGCAATCCGATTGCAGCCTGACTGGCTCAGCCCGCACTTCAATCGTGGAATGGCGCACTTCCAACTGGGCATGTGGCGCGAAGCCGAACGGGACTTCGGTACTGTCATCCAGCGCAATCCGTCCGATGCGGCTGCGTTTCTGAACCGCGCGCGCGCGCGGGCGAGGTCCGGGGACAATGATGCCGGACTGGATTTTGACCGAGCCCTGGAAATTGACCCTGAATGGGGTGGCGGCTGGTTCGCTCGAGGACAATACTGGGAAAGTCGCGGCAACCGCGAGGCGGCCAATCGCGACTTCCTGCGGGCCTACGAGCTTGGGTACCCAGACCCATGGTTGTTGCAGCGGGTGCGCGAAATTTCGGGCTGAACGCCGACGATCCCAAATCAACGGATACCGAAACCTTCGTCAAGAAAGTTGGCGCCGTCTCCTGCCATTGGGTGTTTTTCCAGCACCAAGGCCTTCAGGCGTTCATCCAGCACGTGCGTATAGATCTCTGTCGTGGTGATATCCGCGTGACCCAACAGCGTCTGGATCGCGCGCAGATCCGCACCATTAGCCAGAAGATGTGTCGCAAAAGCATGCCGGACGGCATGTGGTGATATCCGCCCCGGATCAATGCCAGCCTCAACAGCCAGTTTCTTCAACGCTGTGTAAAAGGCGATGCGTGTCAGGTGACCCAGTTTGCCACGTGAGGGAAACAGGAAGGGTGATGGCGATGCTCCCCGGCGCCGCATTTCTTCTTCGGCGTGGTCCCTGTGACGAAGCCAGCTGGTCAACGCATCGCGCGCTGGTGGGGACAATGGCACCATACGTTCGCGCCCACCCTTGCCACGAACAAGGATCATCCGAGGATCACCGCGGACTGCCGCGACGGGTAGGGAGACCAACTCGGTGGCCCGCAAGCCAGTGGCATAAAGCAGTTCGACGAGACACAACAATCGGGCAGACATTGCAGGACTACGCCCTGCGCGTTGCGCCGCTTGCAGCAGCCGAGCTGTCTCTGCTTCGTCCAAGGTATTGGGCAGAGTCCGCCGACGCTTTGGCCCTTCGATCCCGGCACCTGGATCATCGGTGCGAAGCCCTTCGGAGAAAACCAGCCGATAGAACTGCCTGATTGCCGAGAGCCGCCGTGCGCGTGTGGTTTCTGTCAACCCTCGCGCATCAAGAGCAACCAGAAAGCCTTCGATATCTGGCCGCCCGGCTTGCTCGAGGCCGCTGCCATTATCATCGAGCCATTCTGCAAAATCCATCAGATCCCGGCGATAGGCAGCCAGCGTGTTCTCGGCTGCCCCGCGTTCGGCGGCCATGGCTTCGAGAAAGATCTCGATCCAGCCACGGCCCACGACTATTGGGCCCGTCCGGCTGGTGCCTGCAGATCAATCACCACGTCTTCCGTTGGCGGCGGTAGATCCGCCAACAGCGCGTAGACAACCAGACCCAGAACCGCCAACACGGCGATCCTGAACAAATATACAAGTGCGCGGCCCATCGGCCCTGTCTCCTGCCTGTTATGGCTTCTCTTGCCCGCGACCGTGCCGGAACCCGGCTCAACCGATCGGGGCATGGCCTTCCCGTCAGGTATTCGGTAACACCTTAGCAAAACACGTGGCGAACATGCAAACGTCGAAGGCAAATGAGTGCATCTTATGGTTGTAGAGCCGGAGAGTGACCACACGCAGGCTGCGCGGCGTGTTCTAACCAAGCCGCTGGTACTGATTGGATTGATGGGAGCGGGCAAGTCTTCGGTAGGGCTCAGGCTGGCCAAGATGCTGAACGTTCCGATGGTCGACTCGGACACCGAGATCGAAGCGGCTGCCGCCCTGTCGATCCCTGAAATATTTGACCGGTATGGCGAGGCGCATTTTCGCAGTGGCGAGCGGCGCGTGATCGGACGCCTGTTGACCGAGCAACCTCGCGTTATCGCAACGGGCGGTGGAGCGTTCATGGATGCCGAGACCCGGGCACTGATTGCGGATCATGCGATAAGCATCTGGTTGCGCGCGGAACTTGACGTGCTTGTAGCTCGGACCGCTGGGCGAAGCCACCGGCCCTTGTTGAACAAGGGCAATCCTCGTGATGTGCTTTCAGACCTGATTGACCAGCGACATCCCGTCTATGGGAAGGCCAGTGTCATTGTGGACTCGCTGGCCGGACAGACGCACGAGGATATGGCGGCCCGCATCATCGAGGCGCTCGAAGTAAACGGGCAAGCCTTTAGAGAGAGCCAATGATGGAAAAGTTGACGGTCGGGCTGGGTACTCGCAGCTATGACATACTTATTGGCGGCGGTCTGCTGGCCGAGGCGGGCGCACATATCCGTCCCCTGCTTCCGCGCCCGTACACTGTGATTGTCACGGACGAGAACGTGGCAGGTCTGCATCTGGCGACGCTGCAAGCCGGGCTGGCTGTTGAGGGAATTGAGAGCGAGGCGATTGTTCTGACGCCGGGCGAGAGCACCAAGAATATGGGTGCCTTGGGACATGTTGTAGAGCGCCTGCTGGATCTGAAGATCGAGCGTGATGACCTTGTAATTGCGTTTGGTGGTGGTGTGATCGGCGATCTGGCCGGGTTCGCGGCCTCGGTGCTGCGGCGCGGCGTGGATTTCATTCAGGTCCCGACGACGTTGTTGGCGCAGGTCGACAGCTCGGTTGGCGGCAAGACCGGGGTGAACGCCCCGCAAGGCAAGAACCTCATCGGTGCGTTTCATCAACCGAAGCTGGTGCTGGCCGATATCGACGTTTTGGGCACGTTGACACCGCGTGATTTTTTGGCGGGGTATGGTGAGGTCGCCAAGTATGGCTTGTTGGGAGACGAGGCGTTCTTCGGTTGGCTCGAGGTGAACGCACCTGCGATGGCGGCGGGCGACGA
>JBGCFK010000161.1:0-4508 GCA_045106875.1 Paracoccaceae bacterium
TGGAATTCGCGGCGATCCTGCAGGACTACGGTGATCTCGTCAGCGCCCGCCACCACGTGATGGTTGGAGACCACGATACCTGAAGTCTCCAGTATCACACCAGAGCCAAGCGAGTTCTCAATCTTGCGCTTCCGCCGATCCGTCGGGAACATGTCACGAAAGAAACGCTCAAAGAACGGATCACCTGCGAATGGACTGGTGCGGCGTTTGACAATTTTTTTGGTATAGATATTCACCACCGCGGGCGCGGTCTGCTTGACGACGGGTGCGAAGGACAGCGTGATCTCGGCGCGCGTCTGGGGAACAGCGCGGATGTCTTCGGTGGTAGTGGCCGACTGGGCGCGCGCCTGATGCGTGATTGTGGCCGCAAGCAAGAAGATGCCGATAAGTACCCGTCGCCCGGTCGCCATTTGCCTACCTCTCAAAGAAAAAGCGCGCCGCCAATCTAAGCGACGCGCCCCTGAATTTCAAAGAGTTGCGGACTTACTCGTCCTCAGCGGCGTCTTCAGCAGCAACACGTACTCGGTCAGCAGCGCCCTTGGCTTCGGGATCCCGCTCTACCAGTTCGATCATTGCCATGGGCGCCATGTCGCCATAACGGAAACCCATCTTCATGACGCGGGTATAGCCGCCAGAGCGTTCCTGATAGCGCTCGCCCAGCGTGTCGAACAGCTTCTTCACGGCCGGTTCCTGGCGGATCTGGGAGGCGGCCTGACGGCGCGCGTGCAGATCGCCACGCTTAGCCAGCGTGATCAGTTTGTCCATGTACGACTTCAATTCCTTTGCCTTGGGAAGCGTCGTCTTGATCTGCTCGTGCTCGATCAACGAACACGCCATGTTCGCGAACATCGCCTTGCGGTGCTCGTGCGTACGATTCAGTTTGCGGTAGCCATTACCGTGTCTCATTTATCTTCTCCGTTAGCTTTTATACTTTGTCCGGCCGCATCTGTCGGCGGCCTCCTTGGAGCTTTCGCCCGGGTCGTCATGTGGGGCAGGCAAAACCCGCCCACACACTTAGAATTGGTCTTCGAACTTCTTGGCCAGATCGTCGATGTTGTCTGGTGGCCAGTCCGTCACGTCCATACCAAGGTGCAGGCCCATGGTCGTGAGCACCTCCTTGATCTCGTTCAGTGACTTCCGACCAAAGTTCGGGGTGCGCAGCATCTCTGCTTCGGTCTTCTGGATCAGATCACCGATGTAGACGATGTTGTCGTTCTTGAGGCAGTTGGCCGAACGCACGGACAGTTCAAGCTCATCAACCTTCTTGAGAAGAAGCGGATTGAACTCCAGCCCGTCATCCTCTTCCTGGCGGCCTGCTTCTTTCGGCTCGTCGAAGTTGATGAAGGTCTGCAACTGATCCTGAAGAATGCGCGCGGCGTAGGCCAATGCATCCTCTGGGCTCAGCGTTCCGTTGGTTTCAACCGTGATCGAAAGCTTGTCGTAGTCGAGCACCTGACCCTCACGGGTTGGATCGACCTTGTAGCTGACACGGCGGACAGGCGAGTAAATCGCATCGACAGGGATGAACCCGATGGGTGCATCCTCGGGCCGGTTCTTCTCAGCCGAGACATAACCCTTGCCTGTCGAAACCGTCAGTTCCATGTGCACCGAAGCGCCATCGTCCAGGTGGCAGATCACGTGATCCTTGTTGATGATCTCAACACCGGCCACTTCCGTGATATCGGCAGCAGTGACAAGGCCGGGACCGGTTGCGTTCAACTGAAGGCGCTTGGAGCCTTCGTTGTCCATCGCGATCGCAAGCCCTTTCAGGTTCAGCACGATATCGGTCACGTCCTCGCGGACACCTGCAACCGAAGAAAACTCGTGCAGCACGCCATCAATTTGAACGGCGGACACCCCTGCACCCTGTAGCGAGGACAGCAGCACCCGGCGCAGGGCGTTGCCCAACGTGAGGCCAAAGCCACGCTCCAACGGCTCGGCAACCGCGGTCGCCATGCGGGACCCGTCACCTTTCGCGCTGATTTCCAAACCGTTCGGTTTGATTAGTTCTTGCCAGTTTTTATGGATCATCTCATGGCCCTCCATGCTCGCGGGGGTGGCAGATCCTAAGCCAGCCTCGCACTCGAGGAAACGTCAATCGGCCCGCTCCCAAAGGGGACGGGCCGCAAAAATTCGTATTACCAGCCGGTTAGACCCGACGGCGTTTCGGCGGACGGCAACCATTATGGGCAATCGGCGTCACATCTTTGATCGCAGTGACCGTGAAACCTACGGTCTGCAAGGCGCGAAGAGCGGACTCGCGGCCAGACCCTGGCCCCTGCACCATCACTTCGATCGTCTTGACGCCGTGTTCCTGCGCCTTCTTGCCCGCGTCCTCAGCCGCCATCTGCGCCGCATAAGGCGTCGACTTGCGCGAGCCTTTGAAGCCCATGTGACCAGCGGACGACCAGGAAATCGCGTTGCCCTGAGCATCGGCAATTGTGATGATCGTATTGTTGAAGCTCGAATTTACGTGGGCAACGCCCGACGTGATATTCTTCGAGACCTTGCGTTTCGTGCGTACTCGTTCGCGTGCCATGAGGCCCCCTATTTCTTCTTGCCGGCAATCGCCCGAGCAGGACCCTTGCGGGTGCGGGCGTTGGTGTGGGTGCGCTGACCACGGACTGGAAGCCCACGGCGATGGCGGAGACCACGGTAACAACCGAGGTCCATAAGGCGCTTGATGTTGACCATGCGCTCGCGGCGCAGGTCGCCTTCGACCATAAGGTTTGCGTCGATGTGCTCGCGCACAGACAGCACCTCGGCATCCGACATCTCATTTACACGTTTCTCACGCGCAATGCCGCAGGCATCACAAACAGTCTCGGCCGTCGTGTGGCCAATCCCATGGATGTAGGTGAGCGCGATGTGCACGCGCTTGTTCGTCGGAATGTTAACGCCAGCAATGCGGGCCACGGGCCTCTCCGTCTTTTCATGCGGCCATATGGCCGACTCTCCATCTCATGGAAGCGCGCAAATATAGTCAGGGGTAAGCTTCGGTCAACCCACTATTTTCGCATGCTCCCACACATCTCGTATTCAACGTTCAAAGGCCGAGTGCCGAACCTATCGCGGTTGTGACCTTGTCAATATCCGCCATGCCATCGACGGTCTTCAGTTTGCCGGCACCCTTGTAGTAAGCGATCAGCGGTGCAGTGTCCGCGTGATACGCCGTCAGGCGCGCACGTACGGTTTCGGCATTGTCATCCGGGCGGCGTTTGAACTCGGTATCACCGCAATTGTCGCAGACGCCCTCTTTGACCGGCTGCTTGTGAGTGTCATGATACCCTTCGCCGCAAGTGCCGCAGGTGAACCGTCCAGAGACCCGGTCAACCAGCAGATCGTCATTCACATCCATGGATACCACCGCATCCAGGTTCATAGTCTTCTGCGACAGCAACTCGTCCAACGCCTTGGCCTGCGTGTCCGTCCGAGGAAACCCGTCGAAGATCACGCCTTTCGCGACATCAGGCTCGTCCAACCGGTCCGATACGATGCCAATCACGATCTCGTCCGAAACCAGATCGCCCGCGTCCATCACCGCTTTTGCACGCTTACCGACATCGGATCCTGCGTTTACCGCGGCACGGAGCATATCTCCTGTGCTGAGTTGGACCATGCCATGGCGATCCATCAGAATACGAGCTTGCGTGCCCTTGCCCGCACCAGGCGGGCCCAGAAGGATGATGTTCATCAGGCGTTTCCCCTTAGCGCCGCTTTCCGCGGATCTTTTGTTTTGCGATCAGGCCCTCGTATTGGTGCGCCAGCAGGTGGCTCTGAACTTGTGTGATCGTGTCCATGGTCACAGACACCACAATCAGCAGGGATGTCCCTCCGAAGTAAAACGGCACCGCAAGCTCGGATATCAGGATCTCGGGCAGCAGACAGACCAAGATCAGATAGATCGCGCCAACGACCGACAGACGCGTAAGCACGAAGTCGAGATACTCTGCTGTGCGTTTACCTGGTCGAATGCCGGGTACGAAGCCGCCTTGTTTCTTGAGGTTGTCGGCCACGTCCTCGGGGTTGAAGACAACCGCCGTGTAGAAGAACACGAAGAACCCGATCAGAAACGCAAACAGCAGCAGATAGGCAGGCTGACCACGGCCAAGAAATGCCGCCATTTGCCCCACAAACCCTGCATCGCCACCCGACGCCGCGAAGCTTGCCATTGTCGTCGGCAGCAACAGCAATGACGTCGCAAAGATTGGCGGGATCACACCAGCGGTGTTGATCTTCAGTGGTAGGTGCGAATTCTCGCCACCATACATGCGATTACCGACTTGTCGCTTGGGGTACTGGATCAGGATACGACGCTGCGCGCGCTCGATGAACACGACGACATAAATGACAGCGATGGCCATGAGAATAATGCCAATGATAGCAATTGTCGCCAGCTGTCCTGTCCGGCCAAGCTCGAAGAACTGTGCCAGTGCTGAAGGCAGTTCCGCCACGATACCCACGAAGATGATCAGCGATATACCGTTGCCGATGCCGCGGGCGGTGAT
>JBGCFK010000162.1:0-12632 GCA_045106875.1 Paracoccaceae bacterium
TCAAGGTACCCCTCGATCGACAAAGTTACCAGCGCACCAGCTGCCCCGAAGAAACGACCAGGCACAAGCCGTTCGATCGCAAATCCGTCAGATTTATTCCGACCGTATGCAGTCACGAAAGTTCCAGGCTCGGGCAGGTCTGCTGAGGCGCCAAGGAGAGGTCGCCCACCCAGAGAAGGCAGGCTCTGAACGACCGCGATCTCTCCGGCGATCACGTCCGCACCGGTTGCCTCGGCTGGCTCTACGCGGGACGCGATGACGCGTGGGCCCTGCCATAGCCCCGAGATTGCCATGCGAACGCCCGGAACAAATCTGCCGAGCGCTCCGGGTTCAAGGGTGACTCTGACGCCTGCCACAATAGCGTTTGAGCCAGTTGGATCGACTTTCTCGACGGCCCCAATAACGGGATGCGTGATCTGCACCCGTATCGCTTCGTAAATGGCGTCACTGGTTTCCGAGCCGAAGAGCGGGGTGCGCTCTGCCTCGACAGTCAGTGATTGGCCTATGGCAAGCGCCGCCTGATCCCGCGCCCCAAACGCATCTGTTACGCGTGTCCTGCTACCGGTTTCGAGTACCAGACCGTTGACAATCAGACTTCCGAAATCAGTCAGCGTGCCAACGATGCCAGTGCCGCCTATTCCGCCTTGCGGAGTCTTCTTTCCATCGCCTTCGCTTATGCGCTGTGGAGCCACGCATCCACCTAGCGCAAGGGCGCCAAGCCCACACAGAAGACCTCGCCGATCAACTCTTTTCATCGTTCCCCGCCCCGTCGTCTTTTGATTTTGCCGCTTCGTCCTCACGGTAGAAAAACACGCCAAAACGGAAGCGATGGGTGCCGTCGGCTGCATCGATATCCCGGTTCTGCTGCGCATGGGCGCTTTCGTTCAACGCCAGCAAGGCATCTCCCGCGAGTCGGCGCGCCTCTTTCTCGACCTGATCGACCGACTCAGGTGTTAGTCGATTATAGAAGACGGCCCGCTCCATATATTGCGGCGTGTCCGACAACAGATTGTCGACGGCCGCCGCAATGTGATCGCCTACATTCTCGGCAAAGAAATAGACTTTCTGTTCGGGATCTGCAGGTCCAAGGAACGCGTCTGCTCGCAGATGCACGAAGCCATCGCGGATTTCCACCAACCCTTGGCGGTCCAGCTCGTCCAACACCGTCCGAGGACGAATATCCTTGCTGACCGAGCGGACCAGCGCCTCGAAGCTCAGCGCCTCGTCGCCCGCGCGGGGCAGAGCGAGCGGTGTGCCGTCGGCCTCGCGCGCCTCGGGATTGGCCAACCAGCGTCCCAGAACGGATGCGATGGTTGTCACCTTTTCCTGCGCAGCAGCTTCGCCGGTATCGTCATTGTCGCGGAAGCTGCGCACATCCCGGCGGTGAACACCCGTGAGCATACTCACACGGCTATCGGTCTGGCGCTCGCCATCGAGACGGAAATCCTCTTCCGCAACCTCGACATAGATCCGTTTCAAGATGCGGTAGAGCGCAGGCGCGGTGATACCCTGAGCGATCATCGCACGCACAAGGGGGCGCAGCAGACCACTCAGGACCCGTGCGAACACCGAGTTTGTTATTTCAGGCGCTCCTCCACTCATGGCTGAAAAAGTAAAGCACGTGGAAAAAAAGTCCACCGACCACCTTGACGCTTCCGCACAGTGAAACACTTATCCCGAGTGTGTGGGACTTTTGCACACAAACTATAACCGTAAGGAGGTCATCATGAAAAAACTCATCGCACTGGCAATCGTAGGCGTCATGGCCGCATGCGCGCCCGCGTCGAACACCACTTCCACCTCGGCCGCAGCACCGCAGGCCGACATCGTCGACACCGCCGTCTCCGCGGGCACGTTCAACACGCTGGTCGCAGCGGTTCAGGCTGCCGGTCTTGTCGACACGCTGAAATCGCCCGGTCCGTTCACCGTCTTCGCGCCAACTGATGATGCATTCGCAGCTCTGCCAGCAGGCACTGTCGAAAGCCTGCTGAAGCCAGAGAACAAAGATCAGTTGACCGCAATCCTGACCTACCACGTGCTGGCAGGTGAAGTCGGGTCCGCAGATCTGGCCGGTAAGCAGCTTGCCGCGCAGACCGTGCAGGGCAGCACAGTTGCAATCGACGCCACAGGCAGCGGCGTGACAGTCCAAGGCGCGAACGTGATCGCCGCCGATGTGGGCGCCACGAACGGTGTGATCCACGTGATCGACAAAGTTCTTCTGCCCTGATCGCCCACATTAAGGAGACACTGTAATGGCACACCCATTCATCTTTGAAGCCAAAGGCCTGACCTTCTGCATCGAGGGACGCAAACTGTTTCTCGATGGGCAGGAGGTCAGCTTCCGGGACTTCATTCTGTTCTTGCGCGGCAAGATCGATCTGACCCCGCCCGAGCCAGAGCCTCTGCCGTCGATCGTCGACATCGTGATCGACGCATCCGGCGCCGAAGGTCTGGACAATGATGGCGGGGATTTCGACATCCTGCGCGAGGCGCTGGTTGCCACCAATCTGGTCGGCGTTCTGGCGGATCGTGAAGCGGACTTCACGGTCCTTGCACCCACAGACGCAGCATTTATCCGGCTGGCGCAGGATCTGGGCGCTGACGTCACAGATGGTGACGAGGCAGGGGCTTTGACAGCCATTCTCGCCGCTCTGGAGAGCTTGGCAGGCTCGTCCGAAGGGGGGCTGGATTTGTTGAAACAGGTGCTGCTGTACCACGTCGCTCCGGATGGACGCACTCTGGCCGAACTGCAGGCTGACGGCACCATCACTACGGCGCAGGGCGGCGAGATCACGCTGGACGGCACGACCTTGGTCGATGGAGAACCGGATATCGCCAACCCCTCCATCGTGGCTCAGGACATTGCAGCCGCCAACGGTACGATTCAGGTGCTTGATCGCGTGTTGCTGCCGATCGATATCCCGGGCAACGATCTGCCGAACATCGTGGATATCGCAGCGAGCTCGGACGACTTCAACATCCTGGTCAAGGCGCTGGCTGCGGCTGGATTGCTTGAAACCGTACAGGGCCTGACAGATGTGACTGTTTTCGCGCCGACGGATGCAGCGTTCACCCAGCTTGCGGTGGATCTGGGCTTTGGTGGTGATCAAACGGATGAGGACGCAGTTTTCGGCTTCATCGCGGGGGCACTTGCGGGGTTGGCAGAGGACGGCGATCCTATCCCGCTGCTGACGAACATCCTGCTCTATCATGTCTCGGCAGGTGCCAAGTCGGCCAACCAGATTGACGAGGCTGATCAGATCGATACGCTACTGACGGGTGCAACCTTCGGGACCGAGGGCACCGAGTTGATTGACAACGAGCCTGACATCGACAACCCGAACATCGTGATCCCGGACATTGCCGCTGACAACGGCACGATCCAGGCCATCGACAGGGTGCTGATCCCGCTGGACATCCCGGGCAACACGCAAGGAGAGGTCATCAACGGCACGTTCCGCGGCGACAAGCTGGTAGGCACTGCAGGCGATGACGAGATCAACGGTTTCTTCGGCCGTGACCATCTTGATGGCGGTGCGGGTAACGACATGCTGAACGGTGGCGCTGGCCGGGATGTCCTCGTGGGCGGTGAAGGCAATGATCACCTGAAAGGTGGCTGGGGCCGTGATACGTTCGACTTCCGTGAACTTTCGGGAGACGACGTGGTCAAGGACCTCTCTCGTTGGGACAAAGTCGTGTTCTCGCAGGACGACTTCGGCGGGTTCCACGATCTCCGCGCTGCGACCACGTTCGAGGACGGTGAGGCCCTGATCACCACAGAGGATGGCACGGTGACATTGGAGCATGTGAACGAACACCGCTTTGATGGGCATCAGTTCTTCTTCGCCTGATGTGATTGCAAGAATAGGGGCGCCGGTTCGCTGGCGCCTCACCCCCGCTTGCATAGAAAACACTGGCTTGGTTTGGCCGCTTGCAGGATCATTCGACTGATCTGCAGACATGAAACCCGATCAGATTATCGCGCCCTTGGTTCTGTCCCACGTTGCTGAATTTGGATCATGCGCCTGATCACGCATCATACCTTCGCATATCGCCTGCCTTGAACTAACCTCTGGCCGTGACCTCGTGGTTGCTCGTTAGCCCAATCTTAACTGCCCGCGTGAAATACTTCTTATCGACGTTCGGCAGGGTGTCACATATTCCGATAATCGCCTTCGATTGCTATGGAATCGACCACAGTGAAAAGCTCTTCAAAGCTGTCAAACTTAGCGCGACAAACGAGTTTTTAACTCGTATCCTGAATATCTTGATCGACAAAGGCGGGAAAACGACATGGCCTTTATCGAGAAATACAAGCTGGCGTTCGACATCACACCTGTACCGATGATGCTCGCAGGGAGTGACGGCAAGATTGTGTTGGCGAATTCAAAATTTCACGAGCTGTTCGAATACGAACCCGAAGAATTGATCGGGCTAAATGTCGAGGACTTGGTGCCGGAACCGATCCGGGATCACCATCCGGATCTGCGCGGTGCCTATCATCGAGTTCCGACCAAGCGCAGCATGGGGGCGGGACGCGATCTCTATGGCGTCACGAAGTTCGACAAGATCATTCCGCTCGAACTTGGACTCGAACCAGTATCGGAAGGTCGCGAGACCATGGCTCTTGTTGCGGCGCTCGACATTCGGCAGCGCAAGGCCAATGAAGAACGAATGCATCAGGCGATGGACGCGGCCGCCAGCGCCATGGTCATGGTCAACGACAGGGGTGTGATTGTCTTTGTGAACTTGGCCGCATCCAAGCTGTTCGGATATGATGAGCGTGACCTGTTGGGCAAGCCCGTCGAACTGTTGGTACCTGAGGAGGCTCGGCGCGCTCACCCAGTCTACATCGGCAGCTTCATGAGCGACAGCAGCGCGCGCTCGATGGGTTTGGGCCGCGATCTCTTCGCGCGCCGAAAGGACGGCACGCCGATCCCGGTCGAGATTGCACTGACGCGGGTTGATTCGTCCGACGAGAAGCTTGTGATGAGCACCATCATCGATCTGTCAGAACGCGTGGCCGCAGCAGAGGAAGTGGCACAGAAAGCCGAGGAACTCGAGGCGCTCAACATCGAGCTTTCGCACTTCGCCTATAGCGCCAGCCACGACCTGAAGGCGCCATTGTCCACGATTACTGGGCTCTTGAGCTTGTGCCTAGAAGATCTGGACGCAAACAACGTCGACGAAGTCCGCGCCAACATCGCAAAGGTCGCGGAAATCAGCCGCCGCAGTGCCAGCAAGGTCGAGGGTATTCTAAGCATCGCCCGTGCGGGCCGGGACGCTGTCGAGAACGTAGCCGTACCGCTAGAATCAACAATCGAGGAAATCTGGTTGGACCTGTCCGGCGGCAACACAGACACACAGCTTATGCTTGAACTGAAGCATACGGAGCCAGTGATCACCGAGCTGCAAACCTTTATGGTCATCATGGAAAACCTGCTCTCCAACGCGTTGACCTATCGAGACCAAGCGAAACCGGAGCACATTGTTCGTATCAACAGCGAGACGGAAGAAGGTCGGGTTCGTATCACAGTGTCCGACAACGGCGTGGGCATTGGAGAAGACGACAAGAAAAAGGTCTTTCGGATGTTCCACCGCATGGAGGAACGAAGCGGCGACGGGTTGGGTCTCGCTTTGGTACAGAAACAGATTGACCGACTTGGCGGATCAATTACTGTGGCAGGCGTTGCAGGACATGGAGCAAATTTCAGCTTCACCCTCCCGTTGGAAGGCCAAGAGTGTGAGCAGAATTCCAGTTGTCGTCGTCGATGACGAGAAGGTTGACCGCTACATTGTAAAGCGCAAGCTCGCGAAATTCGACGATTTTGGAGAGGTGCTGGAAGCCTCCACAGGCGTCGATTTCCTGGAGTCCTTCTTCAATGGGCATGGGTCAGGCAACTTCAAAGACCAACCGCTCCTTGTGTTGATGGATGTCAACATGCCGCGGATGAATGGGTTCGAGACGATCGAAGAGCTTCAAAAGCGCATGGCAGGGGGGCACGGGCCTGAGAGCATTGTAATCATGATGTTCACATCGTCAAACAACCCGGACGACCGGGCGAAGGCAGAAATGCTTCCAACGGTGAAAGGCTACATCCTCAAGCCTCTCGACGATGACGGTGTTCTGAAGATCCGGGAAATCTACCACTCCTGACACTGTTGAGCACGTAGCCGACAGAAGTGTCGTGCAGACCGCAGAGCCATTTCCCGTGGTTCCGACAGCAAGCGGTTTGAACGTCTGTACCGTCCCATCTGACTTCTGAAACTCGAGATTTGGTCTGCCGGGAAATTACTCAGTGGCACTGAGAACAGGTTCGGATTCGTCCATCAGATCCCGCGGTAGTCCCTCCATATTTGATGTGGCGCTTCAGTAGAAGCCAAGCTGCTGACAGTTTCTGTATCAGCGTGACAAGCACCTCGGGACGCTGCTGCCACGGCGCCAGATCGCTAGTCCGCATCTCACAAGGCAGAACAGACGCATTCAGCAAATGGGTCAGCTCGATCCGTAAACGCCGAAGCCTGAATCGTGCCATCGTCGCTGTCACCAATAACGAGCCTTTGGGCGCAATTGGTTCGAGAAAAATGGCGATGATCCGGGCGCCTCTCGGTTTCGATTTCTTCAGCAGAAGCTTCTCTCCAATCATCGAGAAACCTAGACTTTCAGGCACCCCAACACATCGGCGTGGTCACCAGCCCTTGGCCGCTGCAGCTGTGATGCAGCCGCTCACCTTGGTCACCGAGCGCCAACGGACAACGGGGACTGCTGCGGATCGTAGTCTCCAACCTCGTGACGGTCCACATCGCTGTCAGGATCGGCAAGTTCCGGCCACACCTTCGGCAGCATGAGAACAGGAGATCTGTCGGTTTCCTGCGCCTGCGGATCACCCGCGCCGCCGACAAGCTGACGGGCAGCGAAGAGCGCCTCAGGCATGTGGGACCAACTTCGCAGCGCAAGATATCTTGGCGCCCAGTCGGGACGGAAGATCTCCTTGAAACGGCGCAGCCCCTGAAGCCCATGCCGGTGATTGTACTTTGCGCACAGGTAGCTCCCCAAGCGTGAGAACATGGTCACGGGTTCGTAGTGCTCCAGCGAGGAAAGCGGTGCCATGCATAAATTGAACTGCTGGGCACCCTCGTGCGCCGCCATGTCTGCTGCTTCCACGATCAGCCGGTGCATGGTTCCGTTCGGAGCATCAGGTCCCTGACGCATGAGATCAAGCATCCACTCCCGCCCGTCTCCAGACACCCAGAAAGTGGCAAAGGCGATCAGCCGTTCGCCGTCCCAAGCGGTCGTGGCAAAATGTCGAGCAGCAAATCGTGGGTCCCAATGCCCCATGGAAAAGGTTTGCTCCTGCCCCGATTTCTCAGTTTTCCAGCTTCCGGCAATACCTGCTGCTGCCTCCACCGGGAGCTCGTTTGGTAGATGGCGACGTACCACAATTCCCAACTTGTCAATGCCACGGCTCTTGCGACGAAGCTCGCGGCGTTCCCGCCCGTCCAGCGTCCAGCCTGCAAGCGCTATCGAGCCTTCCTCGCCCAGCGGCTGCAACACCCACCCGCGCTCCGCCCAGAAAGACCGCGCCTGAGCGGTCACCTTGTAGATCGCAACAATCGCGCCTGCGGCCTTGGCTTCGGACTCGAAACCGTCAATCAAGCTGCTCCAGCTGTCACGCGGGCCAATCGGATCGCCCATGATCAGCCAAGTCCGACCGGAAATACCATAACTTACGAAGGCATCGCTCTGGACGGGGAAGTAGATGTGTTTGTCCCCAAGCCATGCAAGCTCGGCTTCAGCATTTGCCGTGCCATCAACCACCCATGCAACCCTGTCACGCAAGGCTGACCCTTGTAGCAATTCCGCCTTTCGCTTTCGTTTTGCCGCCGCTAGCAGCACCAAGGCTACTGCGAATGCTGGCAAGTAGTAGACGAGGCGGTACATCAGAATGCCCGCCGCAAGTTCGCCCGCGCCCATATTGGGCAACGCGAGAAAGAGGATCCCCTCGAAAGGTCCAACGGCACCGGGCGATCCGATCAGGTGACCAAGCGCCAACGCAGATATATAGATCGCAACAAAGGCCGCATAGCCGGGCATCCCCTCGTGTGGAAGCAGCATGACAAGGCAAAACGCAGCAGGCACCAGGTCGGCAATCGCCAACCCTGTCGCCCTGGTCAGCCAACGTACATCCGGCACGTGCAGAACAAGCTTTGCCCATGGAATGTTCAACTTGGTCCCAGCCATCAGGACGCCTGCACCGACTGCCAGTCCGACGCCCGAGAACGCCAGAAACCGGACCATCATTGCATCAATGCCCGTGATCGCTACAGCAGGGCCCGGATCCATCAGCGTCAGGATCGCAAGGAGCATTCCAAGGCCGGAGAAGAACCCCGCAGCGGCAAGGCCGCTCAACGCCACCGCCTCAGTCGGCCTTATCTCGTTCGCGCGATAAATTCTTGCCCGCGCAAATGACCCAGTGATCAGGCCAAATCCCAGAACCTGCGACATCACGGTGCCCACAAACCCACCAGAAATTGCGCGTGGCCATGGCATCCGCCGTGCAATTCGAGGCAGCGCGAGCAAGTCATATCCTGCAAGTCCAAGATGGCTGATCGCGCCAAACAGTAGAGCAAGCGCAATGCTCTCGGCCGGTATCGATCCCATCGCGGCCCAGACTTCCGAAAGCTGAACATCCGCAAGGCGTTCACCCAGCAACAATGCGATTGCAAACGCAACGCACAGGATCACGACCGTTTTTATTGCAAGAGATCGTGGTGAGGATGAATGCGTCGCCTGCATGCGTCCAACATGTCGTACAAAGCCACTGTTCATTTCGTCAGCCACCTGCGTGGGCCAGGTCTAAAAGCGTTCGCGCGATGCCGTCGTGGTCATGACCAAGATGATGGCCTCCAGCAAAAGCAACCTTTCGGATACCGGGCGAGCGTGCATCCGGACATGCGCTTGCAGTCTCGTCGCTTCCAAACAGGCAAGCGACACGAACCTGCGGAGAGCGCTCGGCCAGCACTTCAAGTCAGCCCACGACTTCGATGGCACGGGTTGGCCTTCCGAGCCATCCGCCTGTGACAATCTCGAACCCAGTGAAGGTTTCCGGCGCGATCATCCCCACCCCGGCCAGACGGCTATTCAGGTCTGGTGAAAGCTCCATCGCAGCAAAAGGCAACGTGTTTGCGCCAAGCGAGAATCCGACAAGCAGGACCTGACGACGATCAAAGGCAATCTGGTAGTGCCGGTCGATCCGGGCAAAATCCCGAGCAATCTGATTGGGTTGTTTCTCTCGCCATAGGTAACGCAGGCTGGATATTCCAACCACGGGAATACCACTCGCCGCCAGTCGGTCCGCGACTTCCTTGTCGAACTTCGCCCACCCCCCATCGCCGGATAGAAAGATCGCATAGGTGTCTGTCTTGGCCGCATCGGTGTTCTGGTGGATCGTCAAAGGCAGATCGCTCAGGTCGGGCGCCTGAGACATGGTTTGCACGTCGAAGGAGGAATCGGTGCCCGCAACGCCCAGATAACTTCGATAGAAAGCCTTGCGGTGATCCGTCGTTGGCCTGACGACCTTGGATCCCGCAAGCCCCTCTGTTGGGGACGGCTGGCCCGGCCATGCCACATCAAGCCACCGCACAGGCGCCTTGCCCCCGACTGCGTCCGGGATCAACGGTCCGGCGCATAGCTGCGGCCCTCGGCCAAAGCCTTCGGTTATCAACCCCTTGAATGCCGAGGGGCCTGCTAGCGCTGCATTCAGGACCAGATCCGATCCGTCCTCCAAGGCCACGAGCACCGGAATAGACGCAAAAGCGCCCTCGCGTGCCTGAATACGATGTGCAACCGGCGCAATGAGGCTTCCGAGCCTCGCACATTCGCCGTGCGCGTCGCCAAGCAGTCCCGCGCCATCTATCCCGATCACAAGTGTATGCAGTTTCGCGAGACGTTCGGCTCGCAGATCATGCTCGGCCGTCCAGCCGTCAGAACCCGTCACAAAAACAGCCGTCGAGCGTGCCTCGATTCCTTGCGGAACCTTAACAGCCACGACGCGATCAAGCGCCGCGTGTCCACCCGACATATCAGGCAAGAGCAACATCGCGGCAAAGAACATGAGCAATGCGATGCTCACAGCGCCCAAACGCAGCACAGATGTCAAAGATGATTTCATAGCTCTACGCATGGCCCCCCAACAATTGCGTCGGTGGTCTATGCGGAAATCCCTGATCTCATGTGAACATGGGTGCTTTTTTGTGCGTCAAAACAATTCAATTCTTGAGAACATATCTCAGGAAGTGCGCGCATTGCTGAGGTAATTTTGGACCGGTCTGAGCCACGCGCATTGGGAGTGTTCCGGAATCGGGGAGCATCTTTGGTCCTGTTTGCCCCGACATCCCCCCAACCGCCCGTCAGGGTGGCGAGACTTGCTGACCAGTTCCGGCGCCAGGCGCGACCGACCCAAGCCGGGCCACGCGGCGGTGCTCGGCATACTGTGCCAAAGCCCTCAAATCCTCCATCCTGATCGGCTTCCTAAGCGACCACGATATGTTCTGGCTTTGAGCATGCAACTCGCCATGGGGGTAGTGATCAGAGCCCGTGACAATGATCACCTCGGCAGAAGGCACTGCATGAGCCGCAAAACTGGCGACCGACAGCGAGGTGCTGTTGCCAACCATAAGATCCAGGACCAGCAGCTCGACATTGCATCGGGTGAGGCAGGACAGAGCGTCCTCGTTCGTGCCGCACTGCAGAACCCCGTGCCCGTCCTGTTCCAACGCGCTCGTCAGCACCAGCCGCAAAGCCATGTCGTCTTCCAGCACCAGCACCTGCATAAGGACGCCTTTCTTCGAGCGCTTAACGTAGATTAAGCGAAGGTAAACAGATCGACCTAAGAAAACGTTAACGGCCGGCAGCAAATCCTGCACCGCAATGCCTCTGCAATGATTACGCCAGTCGAGAGCAGATGCTTCTCTCGAGAAACAGCCAATCAGGCCGACAGGCGACCAGTCAGACAGTAGGTCAGGATCTTCACGACCTGCTCCGGCGTCTCGGCGACGGCCTCGGCAGCTTCGTCGACTTCCTTCAACGCATGCGCATGCTCGGGCGGATGCAGGATCACAAGGCTCTTGCCCAGGGCAGCTGCATAGCCCGCATCAAAGGCGGCATTCCATTGTTTGTACTTATCACCGAAGCGCACGACGACCACGTCGGCCTTCTCGATCAGCGTCCTGGTGCGAATGGCGTTAACGCCGGCACCCTTGCGGTCATGCCAGAACTTGTTGTCCTCGGCCCCAAGAATGGTGACACCGCAATCGTCCGATGCCCCATGGTCCGTGACAGGCGCCGAGAAAGAAATGTCGAGGCCGGCAGACTGCGTGCCCGCCTGTATGGCTTCGCGCCAGTCCGTGTGGATTTCGCCGCTTAGGTATACGTTCCAGCCCATGGGAGCTCCTTATCGATTCTCCCTGCAATCTAGAACAACACGGCGGCTGTTGACACCACAGCATGGCATCTTCGCGGCAAATGCCGTCAGACCGGCTCTGGGTTCGGTGGTTGAAATCCCTCAGCCATCATCGAGATACCGGGCGTCAGCAGATACGGGCCCAAACATGCCATCCCGGATGGAAAATGAGGAGAGGAATCCGACTGATCAGACAGAACATATCGGTAAAGCATGCACCAAGGCTGCCCATCTCCGGGATCAGCCATCAGCGAAAGGCTGGCAATCAGAGGGTTGGAGCCGACGATTCCATCAAGAGGCCCAGACACTGCGTCAATTACCCGATCGGCAACCGTTGGGCCAACAACCCCCGTCAGCGGCAGGCCGAACTGCCTTGGCATGGGGCCCGCGTCAAATTCCGCTAAGGGTGCAATCTCTGACTGCAGCTCCTGCATCATCGCATTCAGTATTCTCGATTGCTCGCCCGGCACAAGCATCACCCGCTCGTTGATGATGTCGATCACCGGCTCTGCGACATATGCACTTGGCTGGCGCGCCGCGAATTTCTCAAGCTTGTCTTCCAGCGCCCAGCGGCTGACACCGTCGATCAATCGAAACGGCTGTGTCAGCGGCGCATGGAGGCCACGCGAGCCTGGAAAGCGTTCAACCCGCGCAGCGTCCCTTGCGGATGCAAAGCTCGGATCAAGTGGCGAATACTCGCCTCTGGCAGAACACCAGCCTGTCCATAAAGCTCCAAAATCGGCCAAAGCTGTCCCCGGCACCGGAACCCACGCGATACTGAAACGTTCGTATTGGTCTGACATGCCCATTCTCCCAATCCTACCCGGATCAGAAAGTCCTTCATGCGTGAGGGCACCGGCTGTGATTTCTGTTACACAGCAAATACAATCAGGACGTGTGCAGCGCGTTCTGGTGCTGTCGGCATCGTCGCACTGGTGCCAGATTTCACCTGACGGGTTTGTCAAAAGCGTTTTGTGCCTCTACGACAAGGGGGACCAGACTGGGGAGAAACCATGGCCGACGGATCGCAACCCGAGCTCGACACTTCACCTCACGTCTCGGACGAGGTCCGGCAAACCACCTGTTACATGTGCGCCTGCCGCTGCGGCATCAATGTGCACATTCGAGAGGGCGCGAACGGCGCGCCGATGATCCGCTATATCGAGGGCA
>JBGCFK010000163.1:0-2571 GCA_045106875.1 Paracoccaceae bacterium
CTTTGGTCAGCGTATACAAAACAGTCACTAACACGCACCGGATGGAACTGAAAAACACAACCCCATTTGTCAGCAAGGTCCTGAACATGACCAAGCTCTCAGGTGTGTTTTCCAACTGACCCAACGCAGCGTGGAGAGATAAAACGCGCCTACGACCTCTCGAGACAATATAGAGAGCAATCGCGCAATAGTGGCGGCGTCTCTCTCTCTAAGGTACACTACCCTGGATAGTACAGGGAGGTAGGTCATGCGATTCTTGGCTTGGGTTCAAACGCGTCTCTTGGTGCACGATTTCAACCCTGGTCCGGTGGATGGCATCTGGGGGCGCAACTCGATGAACGCGCTCCGGCAGTTTCAGGAAGCCAAACAGCTGAAACCAAACGCCGAGATCAATCGGGCAACAGAGGCGGCACTACGAGCTGCGCCCTACTGGCAACAACCCGAAGCGCCTGTAATTTTGCCCGCGCAGCCTGGCTTGGCTGAGGCGCCGGTCTCACCGTCAAAGTCCGCCCAAGCGACAACGACAGAGACCCCAGAGCGTGATTTAATAGATTTTTTCCCATGGATGGCGATGGCCATGCGCAAAAAGGGCATGCACGAGAAGCGCGACAACGTAGATCTGCGCAAATTTCTGAAATCAGACGGCAAAACCCTGGGCGATCCTGCGCGGCTGCCTTGGTGCGGAGATTTTGTTGAGACATGTGTTGCTCTGTGTTTGCCGGAAGCGGTTTTGCCGACCAATCCCTACCTCGCGCGAAACTGGCAGAAGTTTGGACGCACGGTTGATCCCTGCTTTGGCACCATACTGGTTTTCTGGCGCGGATCCATCAGCGGGACAAGTGGCCATGTTGGTTTCTATTACTCCGAGGACAACACGCACTATCATGTGCTCGGCGGCAATCAGTCCAACGCGGTGACGGTATCGAAAATCGCAAAGAAGCGCCTTCTAAGCGCACAATTGCCTACTGTAGGCGGACCTTATCCGCGTAAAATAGTGAAGAGCGCCGCAGACTTCAAAATCACAACAAACGAAGCATAAGCCCATCGCAGACGTGATGGACAGCCCTCACTTGCCCGCCTATCGTGGCGATTGAGGGAGAGCACTATGGCCGAACCACAAACGCATGACTGGTCCGCGGATGTCTACGCGGCAATGCGCATGCGCGATGTTTCCACTGTTTGTACGATCCCGGATGGTGGTCTGACCCGGCTGTTGCAGACCTGCGAGGCTGACACTGCCACACATGTCGTGACCCTGAGCACCGAAGAAGAGGGCATCGGGATCGTCACCGGGCTATGGCTCGGCGGCGCGCGCGCCATGATCGCCATGCAGTCCTCTGGCGTTGGCAATTGCATGAATGCTCTTGGCATGCCGCAAGTCATGCGCGCGCCCTGCCTTATGCTGGTGACCATGCGCGGGCAGTGGGGCGAGTTCAACCCATGGCAGGTTCCCGCCGGGCGTGCCGTGCCAAAACTACTGGAAACAATGGGCGCAGGGGTTTTCCCTGTCGACCGAGCAGAGGACGTCGGCGAGACATTTGCGGCAGCAGCGGACATGGCGTTCAATGGCGGGCTCGCCGCGGCTGTTCTGGTCAGCCAGCGCATCATCGGGGCGAAAGGGTTTGGACGATGAAAGAACGGACCCGAATAATTCCAGCAAAGGCTTGGGCATGAGCGACAACTATCTCTCCCGGCGCCCGCTGACCAAAGCTGTCCTTGACGCGCGTGATGGGGCATTGGTTGTACCTGGCCTCGGGTCACCGACCTGGGATTGCTACGCTGCTGGCGGATCAGACGACTATCTGTACTCTTGGGGCGGAATGGGGTTGGCCCTGTCCACCGCCCTCGGGGTTGCGCTCGCGAAACCAAATCGCAGGGTGCTGTGCCTCACGGGCGATGGCGAAATGATGATGGGGCTGGGCAGCCTCTCTGTTACTGGCGCGCAGCGACCTGCAAACCTCTCGGTGCTTGTGCTCGACAACGAACATTTCGGCGAAACCGGAAAACAGCCTGGGCTTGCGACGACGACGGATCTCTGCGCGATGGCGACGGCGGCGGGTTTCACGAAAACCATGCTGGTCACGTCAATGGAGCAGATCCCAGCGCTTGTAGAATTGCTTTTCCGAACTCCCGGCCCAACTTTCGCGCTTGCCAAGATCGCTCTTACCCAGGATCCGTTGAAACTTCCCGAAAAGGACGGCGTCCTGATTGCCGAAGCCTTCCGCAAAGCTGCAAGCGCTTAGGGCTCGGCGCTCTCCAGCACAAATCCACCATAGCCATCTTGCCGCCAGATCAACTGATGCGCACTACTGCTGAGGATTACGATGGCATAAAGCTCCGGGCCCTCGAAGCGGTGCAGCCCCTGCCGCCAGCGGATCTCGACCGGCTCTGCATCTGAGTTCCAACGGGACAACACTCTTCGCCGCCAATCTGGATAGGACACCTGCTCGCGGAAATCATCGCTGTGCAGGTTGTAGGCTGGCAGAAGTCGGCCGCGGGCGAGAAGCTGCAGGTAAAAATCAGTCCGCCTCAGGATTTCGGCTCGTTCTGAGATCGAAGGGTGGGCGTCCC
>JBGCFK010000164.1:0-12505 GCA_045106875.1 Paracoccaceae bacterium
GGGGCCAAACCAGAAGGGCTACTTCCCCTATACCAACGCCACCAACATGCTCTACGGGCTGGCCGAGGCCATCGACATGCTGGAGGAAGAGGGGCTGGACAACGTCTTCGCCCGCCACCAGCGTCATGCAAAAGCGACGCGGACAGCGGTGCAGGCATGGGGGCTTGAGACCCAGTGTCAGGACGACCGCGAGCACTCGCCCGTGCTGACGACGATCCGGATGCCCGAGGGGCACTCGGCGGACGCGTTCAGGGCCGCCGTGCTGGAGAGGTTCGACATGTCACTCGGTTCAGGCCTTTCCAAAATCGCTGACAAGGTTTTCCGGATCGGGCATCTGGGCGATTTCAATGACCTGATGCTGATGGGCACGCTGTCGGGCGTCGAGATGGGGCTGGGAGTTGCGGATGTGCCGCACCAGAAGGGCGGCGTTGATGCCGCAATGCGGGTGTTGGAGGAGGCTGCCTGATGGTCCCGGCGAAAGCCGCAGCAAAGAGGGCGCGGACCCTCGAGCGCGACCGAAAGCGAACGATCCGCAAGGTGGCGGTCATGGATCGGCTCGATTGCTCTCGCACATATGTCCGGCACCCCCGATACGGTGGCACGCCCCTGCGATCAAACGATCAGGCGGCTCAAGACGCGGCGCGAAAGCACTTTCGCGGTGTCCACCCTTGCGGCGTTCCGAACGAGGTGTCTACGGGCCATGGGCTGTTCTATCCGGAGAGTGCACTGCGTGTCCGGGCTGCCAATCTGGTAGCCAGAGAATACGCTCCCATCCTTTGTATGGACCAAGGTCAAAGGTGCCGTACCTGCGGTAAGTGGTTCCTCTTCTGGGCACTTGAACAGAAACACTGGCTGGAAGTTCTGGGGTTGCGCGGCACCCAATGTTTCGATTGCTCGAAGTGCCGGAGTGACCGTCACTACAAGGAACGTCTGGCTTTGGAATACGAGGAATTGCTGGCTGCGGCCAACAAGACGCCGGATCAATGGGACCGGTTCGCTGCGCTTGGCGACCGCCTTTTCGAGATTGGCTACATCACGAAGCGCGAGACCTTGAACAAGACGCGCATGCCGAAACGGCTGAGGAGGATTTTGTGACCGAGGACCTGCTTTTCGAGACCCGTGACGGCATTGGCTTCGTCACCTTCAACCGACCGAGGCAGCGCAATGCCATGACCTTCGAGATGTACGAAGGGCTGGCCAAGATCTGCGATGATCCGGG
Source organism: Paracoccaceae bacterium (assembly GCA_045106875.1). Taxonomy (GTDB): domain Bacteria; phylum Pseudomonadota; class Alphaproteobacteria; order Rhodobacterales; family Rhodobacteraceae; genus Thermohalobaculum. Next base: position 1,220 of record JBGCFK010000164.1, read on the forward strand.
CCAAGGAAAAGATGACGTGCGCGCGCTGGTTATCTCGGGCGCGGGCGGGGCCTTTGCAGCTGGCACGGACATGAGCCAGTTCCGCGCGTTCTCGAGGCCGGAAGACGCTTGGAAATACGAGGACGACATGGACGTGGTGCTCAATCGAATCGAGCAATGCCGCATTCCCACCATTGCCGCCATCACAGGCGCCTGCACGGGCGGGGGTGCTGCCATCGCGGCGTGCTGCGATCTGCGGATCACGGACGCGCGGCTGAAATTCGGCTTTCCCATCGCGCGGACGCTGGGCAATTGTCTATCTGTGCCCTCGCTGGCACGGCTATCTGCCATTCTGGGTCAGGCAAAGGTGCGCGAGATCATCTTTACCTCGCGCTTGATTGAAGCAGACGAGGCTCTGGCCGCGGGTCTGGTCATGCAGATCACCTCGGACCCGCTCGCCCGCGCCACCGAGATTGCCCAGCAGATGGCGGGCTATGCGCCTCTTACGCTGCAGGTCACCAAGGAAGGTCTGCGGCGGCTACGCAACGAAGGCCCGACTGCCAATGACCGCGATCTGATCGAAACCGCCTACATGTCCGACGATTTCAAGGAGGGCATCGAGGCCTTCCTCGGTAAACGCAAGCCGGAGTTCAAAGGCAAATGAGCGGTCCCCTGCAAGGTGTGAAGGTTATCGAGCTAGCCCATGTCATGGCGGGACCTGTGGCCGGTCTGATGCTGGCCGATATGGGTGCGGACGTGATCAAGGTGGAAAAGCCGATGGGCGACGACACGCGCCACTCCGCGCCCTATATCGGCGATGAAGCTGCCTCCTACATGATGATGAACCGCAACAAGCGCGGCATCGTGCTGAATCTGAAGGACCCTGAACACGCGGCCGCGCTGCGCGAGATGATCCGCACGGCAGATGTGGTTCTCGAGAATTATCGCAAGGGCACGATGGAGAAGCTGGGTCTCGGTTATGACGTGCTGAAGGCCGACAATCCCGGGCTGATCTACGGGTCGATCTCGGGGTTCGGGCGCACGGGACCCTATGCGGACCGGGCAGGCTTTGATCTGGTTGCGCAGGGCATGTCCGGGCTGATGTCCGTTACCGGAGAGGGACCGGGGCGCCCGCCCTGCAAGGTCGGACCGCCGATCTCGGACATTACAGCAGGGATCCTGCTGGCCATGGGCGTCTCTGCTGCGTTGGCGCGGCGACGCGAGACCGGAGAAGGGCAATTGGTCGAGACCTCCCTCTTCGAAGCCGCGATCACGCACACCTACTGGCAGTCGGCGATTGCTTTTGCGACGGGTGAAGACCCCGGGCCCATGGGCTCGGCGCACCCGCTGAACGCACCCTATCAGGCGATCCGGACGGCGGACGGGTATATCAATCTGGGCGCCGCGAACCAGCGGAACTGGGAGCGTCTGGTCGACCTGATCGGACGGCCCGATCTTGGATCCGACCCGCGATTCGAGCTGAATACCGGGCGCATGGCCAACAGGGCCGAACTGGAGGCAGAGCTGAACGCTGTCTTCTCGAAGCGCTCCTCGGCGGAGTGGCTGGCGATGCTGGAGGAGGGGGGCTTCCCCGCAGGCCCTGTGCTCTCGATCAGGGAAATGCATGCTGACCCGCAGGCCATTGACCGTGGCATGGTGCCGTCCGTTGACCATCCCTCCACGGGCGTGGTGCAGACGATCGGACTGCCGGTGAAATTCACCGAAACGCCGGGCGGCGTGCGCGGCCCTGCGCCGATGCTGGGACAGCATACGGAGGAAGTGCTGGCGGAATACGGTATCTCTCTGAGCACGTCGTCATGACTGTGATGCTGGAACATCTGCCCTTCGAGACCGATGCCGGGATCGGGGCGCGTGCCCGGCTGGGCCTGATCGCGCTGGCGACGGACTACACGATCGAGCACGAGTATCGGGTTGTGCTCGCGCGCCTGCCGGGCGTCGCACAATACACGTCTCGGATACCCATGGACCCGCATGTAACGCCGGGCAGTCTCGCGGCGATGGAGGCCGGGATCAAGCCGAGTGCTGCCATCTTGTTGCCGGGAGACAGTCTGGACGCTGTCGCCTATGGCTGCACTTCGGCCAGCATGATCATCGGCCCTGAACGTGTCACCGAACTGGTGCGCGAGGCCAAGCCGGGGGTCGAAGTTGCGACCCCGATCACGGCGGCCATGGCGGCACTGGGACATTTTGCAGCCCGCCGAATTGGGGTGCTAACACCCTACACGCGGGATGTGAACACGGGCATTCAGACATTCATCGAGAATGCCGGTTTCGAGGTTCCGGTCTTTGGGTCGTTCAATGAACCAAGTGATCCTGTTGTCGGGGCAATCTCGCCGGTTTCGATCCGGAAGGCGGTTCTGAAGGTGGTTGAGACGGCGGAGGTGGATGCAGTGTTCGTGTCCTGTACCTCGCTGCGTCTGGTCGAGCACGTGGCGGCGCTGGAGGCCGAGCTGGACCTGCCCGTGACCTCGTCGAACCATGCCCTGATCTGGCAGAGCCTGCGATTGGCCGGCATTGAGGACCGGCTGGATGGGCTGGGGAAATTGTTCGCGTAGTCGTCATTCTCAGTGTCCGGGAAAGATCCGCGACAAACCATGTGGAATTTCAGAAAAGCTGTGCTGGCGCACTCGACTTTTCCGGCGCTTGATGCATTTAGAGAGCGAGAGAAAAGGGGAGTTGGTAAAATGTCGAATGTCGGGGATCGAGAGCAGGCGCTTCAGGAGCAAAAATACCTCGAGGCCAGCGCAAAGACGATCAAGCAGCTTGAACTGCGAAAGGCCTACCAATCTGGTCAGGGCGAGTTCCTTGGGGACATGATCGGTGGGTTTGGCGCTTTGACGGGCGGCAAGGGCCGACTGCTCGTCGGAGCATCGCAACTGACCATAATCTGCGGTGTCGGCATCATGTTCATTCTGGTGCTTCTCTAACAGAATGTATTCGGGTCGGAGCCGCCTTGCGGTCTCATCGGACAGGCTTGAACCAATCCAACAGCGCGGGCAAAGTGCGGGGCCTATGAGAGAGGTCCCATGCACTTCGCGCCCGGCAAAGAACCGAACCCGCTACCCTATGATCCGTTCAAATCCTGTACGGTGCCCAGACCCATTGGCTGGCTTTCGACTGTATCTGTCGAGGGCGCGACGAACCTCGCACCATATAGCCAGTGGCAGAACCTGACATTCGATCCGCCCATGGTGATGTTTGCGGCGAACCAACTGTCTGACGGGCGACGCAAGGATACAGTGCTGAACGCAGAGGCAACCGGTTGGTTCGTCTGGAACATGGCGACATACGATCTGCGCGAGGCGGTCAACATCTCGGCCTCCGAATTTCCGCCCGAGGTCAACGAGTTCGTCGAAGCAGGCGTGACCGAGGCGCCTTGTATCGATGCGCCGGGGCCCAGAGTGGCGGAGAGCCCTTGCCACTTCGAATGTCGCTACCTGTCCACACACCGCCTGCCGGGTGGCTCGACAGCGGGTTGGGTCGATGTGGTCTATGGACAGGTCGAGCGCATACATGTGCGCGATGATGTGGTGGGTGCCGACGGCAAACTCGACATCCCCAAGATCCAGCCGATCGCCCGGATGGGATACTATGACTACACCGTGGTGCGAGACGTGTTCGAGATGAAAATCCCGAACGCCTCTGCGGCAACGCTTGCGGGTCTGGAGGGCAAGGCCTGAACAGTCAGGCGACTTTCACAGCATCCAGACCGTCCTCGGCGCGCGCCGTCACACAGATCGAGGCCAGTTCTCGCGGTTCCTCGTATGGCCAGGGCATGCCTCGGTGCAGGGTTGCGCGTTCATCCCATATCAGAACATCGCCGACCTGCCATTTGTGGGCGTAGATCGCGTTCGCGGTGGTCAGGTGCGCAACAATCTCGTCGATGAGCGCGCGCGCGGGACCGGATTCCATACCGTCGATCTCGCAGGCGTGGCTGGCGATGTAGACGGCCTCGTCACCTGAAACCGGATTGGGCCAGATGGCGCGCCACCACGACCCTTCCCACTTGGTAATATGGGCCGCTTGCGCCAGTTCGGGGTCAATCTTGGATCTGGAATGACTGAGCCTGTGCAGCATGACCGCATTCTTCGCAGCTTTGCGAAGATGTTCCGGCAGGCGCCGGTACCCGCTGCGAGTCGAGACAAGTTCGGTCGCCCCGCCAGACGAGGGCACGATCCGACCTGTGATGATGTTTGCAAGGGATGGCACCGGCAGGAAGGTCGAATCTGTGTGCCAGAGCATGTTACCTTTCAGGTCCTTCAGCTTTATCGCGTCGGGCAACAACACGGATCCATCGGCCTGCAGGTTCGAGACTTTCGAGACATGGTCAGGGCCATCACCGCGGTTTTCGATAGGGCCGAACAGGCGTCCGAACTTCAAGATGTCGTCGTCCGTCCAGTTCTGCCCGCGAAAAAGCAGGAGAGAGTGCTGCTCGAACGCCTCACGGATTTGCGGATACAGGTTGTCCGATGTGGCCTCGGTCAGGTCGATCCCATGGATCTCGACGCCAAAATCAGCGTGCAGCGGCGTTGTTTGCATTGCTTCCTCCCGGTGCGCGCAGCGTGGTTACGACAATCAGATGGGTCTCGCCGTCTTGCGACGCAACGTGTCGTCTGGCGATCTATCGGGTGTTGGCCCGGATCGCCGTGCCTGCGGCCCAGCCTGAGGACCATGCCCATTGAAAATTGTATCCGCCAAGCCAGCCGGTGACGTCCACGACCTCGCCGATGAAGTAGAGGCCGGGGACGGTGCGACTCTCCATTGTGCGCGCATCCAGGCCATCTGTGTTCACCCCGCCCAGCGTCACCTCTGCAGTCCGGTAGCCTTCCGAGCCCGTTGGGACCAGTTCCCAGTGTGTGATCGCCGCGCCAAGTTCTGCCAGCCGTGCGTCAGACTGGTCGGCCAGTTTGCCTGACAGACCAGCCCGTGCAACGGCGTCATCCGCCAGACGCTTTGGGAGGTAGTCAGCCAATGCTGTCGTCACGGCCTTTCGTCCGGCTTTTTGCCGTTCGGCGCGCAATCCCTCGACCGGATCTGCTTTCGGCACCAGGTCTACTGTCACCGCGTCCCCCTCGCGCCAATACGACGAAGCTTGCAGAATTGCCGGTCCTGACATCCCCCGATGCGTGAACAGAAGGGCTTCGTCGAATGATGTCCCGTTGCAGGTGACACGTGCATCTGCCGAGACCCCGGACATCCCCGCACACCGTTCTTTCATGGCATCGCCGAATGTCAGAGGCACCAGGGCGGGCCGGGTTTCAGTGAGCGCGTGCCCGAACTGCTCTGCGATGCGATAACCGAATGCACTGGCACCCATCTTTGGGATGGACTTGCCGCCCGTGGCGACAACCAGAGTCTTACACAAGACTTCGCCGCCGGGGTTCAGCGTGATCCTAAAACCGTCGGGTGTCTTGTATATGACTTCTGCCGAGGTCTGGAGGCGGAGGTCTGCATCCCCGATCTCGTCCATCAACATCGCGATTATGTCCTTGGCGGAGTTGTCGCAAAAGAGCTGCCCCAAAGTCTTCTCATGCCACGCGATCTTGTGCCGATCGACCAGCTCGACGAAGTCCCACTGCGTGTAGCGGCTGAGTGCCGATTTGCAGAAATGCGGATTGGCGGAAATGAAATTCTCTGGTCCAGCGTACATGTTTGTGAAGTTGCAGCGCCCACCGCCCGAGATGCGGATCTTTTCGCCCGGTGCCTTTGCATGGTCGATGATCAGAACCCGCCCACCGGTATGGGCGGCGCAGAACAGGCCTGCGGCTCCGGCACCAAGTATCACCGTATCAAAGTGCACCGTCAGTAGGGCAGGCCAGCCTCGCGCGGGGCCATGCCGCCGCAAACCTCATGTATCCAGTTTTCCGTGGACGGTGTTACCTTCAGGGGCAGCGCATTCGGCATCCGGGCGAGATCCGGCGCGACCGTCACGTATTGGCGTGCTGCGATCCACAAGCCGCCATGGGCTACGATCAGTGTGTTTGGCCCCTTGGCGACCGCACGCTGCATGGCGGCCCAGACCCGCGCGCAGAACTGCTCGAACGTCTCGCCATTGGGCGGCGCATAGTTGCCCCGGAAATACTCCTTGAGCCACGGGCCGTGGGGCTCTCCCTGGTGGTCGCCCAGATGGCATTCCATCAACTCGGGATCGGGCTCGATCTCGATCCCGTGATGCTGCGCCACAGCCTCGGCGGTGTGGAAGGCGCGATCCAGCGGCGACGCGATGATTCGCTCAATCGGCTCGGCCTTCAATGCATCTCCTGCCGCCACGGCCTGCTCCCGCCCCTTGTCGGAAAGCGGCGAATTCAGCTGCCCCTGGGTCTTCCCAGCAGCGTTCCATGTCGTTTCTCCGTGGCGAAGAAAATAGAACGGGTGGTGAAAACTCATGATCGATCTCCTAATTGACGTGGGCGCAAGTAATTCCTACCATCAATCACACGCCCTGTCAGGGGGCTTGGGAGGGAAATCAGGTGTTGGATCAATTGGGCGTGCGCGCGACTTTTATGCGTGGGGGGACATCCAAGGGATTGTTCTTCCGCTGGGAAGACGTGCCGGAGGACCGCGATGCGTTCCTGATTGCTGCCATCGGGTCGGGAGACCCTTACGGGCGACAACTTGATGGAATGGGTGGGGGCGTGTCGTCCCTGTCCAAGGCCATGATGGTGCGCCGGTCCGAACGTGATGGGATCGACATCGATTATCTGTTCGCCCAGGCGGCTATCCGCGAGGCCCGGATCGACTATGCGGCCAACTGCGGGAACCTCTCCTCTGCCGTTGGATGCTTCGCGGTGGATCAGGGCCTTGTGCAATTGCCTGACGGACCGGGCGTCGTACGCATGTACAACGAAAACACGTCAAAACAGATTGATTGCCATCTGACTGTGAGAGCTGGCCGGGCGGCCGTGACGGGGTCGCAGGACATTGCAGGCGTGCCTGGCTCTGGGTCTTCTATAAGACTCGATTTTCGCGACCCGGGAGGTGCAGGGACGGGCGACCTGCTGCCGTTAGGTACCCCGCAGGCGGCAGTGGAAGGCATCTCGCTTTCCTTCGTCGATGCGGCAAATCCGTGCCTGTTTGTCCATGGACAGGATCTTGGTGTGACAGCCGCTCACCTGCCTGCCGAGATTGAGGCGAATGCCGAACTGATGGCACATCTTGAAAGCCTGCGAGCAGAAGCAGGCGCACAAGCAGGGATGGCGGCAGCGCCGGGTGCCCCGAAGATCGCGCTGGTGTCGCCTCCGGCGGAATTCCGAACGCTCACGGGCGAGACACTCCCGGCCGAGGCATGTGACGTGCTTGTGCGTATGGTGTCCATGGGCGCACCGCATCTCGCGATCCCGTTGACAGGTGCGATGGCCGTGGCGGTCGCTGCACGTATTTCCGGAACCGTCGTGCATGAGGTTGTTGGCAACACGCCGGCTGGGACACCGCTCAGGATTGGTACCGCCTCGGGCGTTGTGCCTGCGATGGCCGAGGTGACGGCAGAGCCCCGAGCGGTGACGGCTTCTGTCTATCGGACTGCACGGATGCTGATGGAGGGCACTGTCTTTGCGCCCGAGGAGTCTTGTACATGACTCGCGTCAAGGAATTGCGCACGCAGATAGAAGCGGGCGAGATCTTCGTGGCGCCGGGCTGTTTCGACGGGCTGTCCGCTCGACTGATAGAACAGGCAGGCTTCAGGGCGGCCTATGCCTCGGGCGGTGCGATCTCACGCGGTACGGGGATGCCGGATCTCGGTTTGATGACGGCCCGCGAATGCGCCGACCGGATGGAACAGATCTGTGACGCAGTCGACATACCAGTGATCGCCGATGCAGATACCGGTTATGGCAACGCATTGAACGCACGCCGTGCCGTCAGACAGTTCATGCGGGCAGGGGTCGCGGCGATCCATCTTGAGGACCAGACCTTCCCGAAGAAATGTGGGCACTATGATGACAAATCGATCGTCCCGACACACGAGTTCACGCAGAAGCTGAGGGCTGCCAAGGACGTTTCGGGGGATGATCTGATCCTGATCGCACGGTCTGATGGGCTTGCCGTCGAAGGCTTCGAGGCCACCATCGACCGCTGCAATGCCTATGCCGAGGCAGGCGCCGATGTGATCTTCTTCGAGGCACCGCAAACCGTCGAGCAGATCAGGGAGATCGGCCAGCGCATTGACGCGCCGCTGCTGATCAACATGTTCGCAGGCGGGAAGACACCCATGGTCCCCCTGGCCGACCTGACGGAGTGGGGATACCGCATCGTCATCGTGCCCTCGGATCTGCAGCGCGCAGCGATCTTCGCCATGCAGGAAACCCTCGGCATGATTGCCCGTGAAGGCGACAGCCGCGCGCTTGCCGACCGCATGGTCACCTTCAAGGATCGCGAGACGATTATCGGCACCGAACACTGGAACGCATTGAACGAAAGGTTTTCAGAATGAGCACGCAGGGTATCCCTGAATACGAGGTCTACGCCATCAAGTATGGGCATGCGGACGTGCCGGGTCGTTACGCGACAATCCTTGAGGATCCGAATGATCCGCATACGGCGCATCGCACGCTTACCTATTATGTCTGGCTGATCCGCGGAAACGGGCGGAACATTCTGGTGGATTGCGGGTTCGACCATGAATGCGGTGCGAAGCGGGGTCGCAAGATCGACCGTTTGCCCGATGAGGCCATCGCCAAGCTGGGCACCAAGGCAGAAGACATCGATACCGTGATCGTAACGCATCTGCACTATGATCACGCCGGCAATTTCGGGCTGTTCCCCAACGCGGAATTCATCATTCAGGACAAGGAAATGGCCTTCGCGACCTCGCGCTACATGCGCTATCCTGCTGTGCGCCGCCCCTATGAGCCTGACCATGTCTGCGAAATGGTTCAGTTGAACTTTCAGGAGCGTGTGCGTTATCTCGACGGCGACCATGAAATTGCACCGGGGATCACGGTGCATCACCTGCCGGGGCATTCACATGGGCAGATGGGCGTGCAGGTTGCAACGAGGCGCGGGCGTGTTTTTGTCGCCTCGGACGTAGCCCATTTCTATGACAACATCTGGCACAGAAATCCTTTCTCGATCCTGCAGCACATCCCGGAGTACTGCGACAGCCACGACAAGATGATCCGGATGGCTCAGAGCCCGGATCACATCGTGCCCGGTCATGATCCTTTGGTTCTGGATGTCTACCCGGCCCACCCGGATGATGCAGGCATAGTGGATCTGACCGTGCCGCCGACGCAATCCATGGGACCAGCGTAGTTCAGCGCCCGCGCGATCCGGTCAGCCAAGCGCAAGGAGGCTGTCTGGATCTGGCGGTAAGGCTGTTCGTTTTGCCCGCGCTGCTTCGCGCGATGCCAGCACTGCAGGCTTGCCCTCAGCAGTAGCGTTGCAAAGTGGGTCTGATGCGATGGCAGCAGCCCGTAACCATCGCAAAGGGTGTCCAGCACCACAGCGCTGAAACCGAGGCCCAGCCGGTCATGCCTGCGCCAGCGCCCGGGCGTGCCGCGCAACATCTGAACGCCAAGTGCCAACTGGGCGAGGTCGTTCAGGCAATGGGTCTCCTGACTGTTTTCAAAGTCGATGAACCCAATATCGAATCCGGAAACCAACACGTTGCGCGGTACAAGGTCCTCGTGGGTGAAACCGAACGGTACCATGTCGTCCCGTGTTCTTTCGGCAGCAGCGAGATAGGCCTCCAGCACTCGATCCGCCCACGCATGTTCGGCTTTGGTCTCGCACGCGGCGCGGATTGCGGGTGGCACAGTCTTCTCATGCCAAAGCTGCGCTGCCACCTTCTCGATGCGTCCAGTCCGGTCGTGGAATTGAGACAACGCCGAGCCGACTTCCCCAATCACTTCGGCGCGGGACTTCCAGCGGCGTTTCACTGCATATTCCAGGCTGACGCCGGGGATCTCGCTAATGACCATGGCATGCAGATCCGGAAAGAAGTGGAGCGGCCGGGGAATGCCCCGATCTGACCCGGCATATGCTCTGGACAGCGCCGCATGTTCTTTTGCCATGCCGTGCTTGCCATCGGTTTCCAGCCGGATTTTCACAACGGCGTTCGTGTTGCCGTCAGAAACGACCGCGCAAAGCGTCCGCCGGTTCTGTGTGTGGTACTTTGTAGGCGCCCAGCTGTTCCCAAGCCGTGCAAGCACCGTCTGCATCAGCAGAGCGCCAGCAGCAGACCGAGGGGCGTTTCGCGCGGCAGACGCAAAGCCCGGCCTTTTCGCTGCGCCAAAGGACGCATTTTCGTCACTTGCGGATCGGCGCAGCGCATCGATATCCATTGAGGTCGCTGTCATTGTCGCAATCGTCTAACTTAGGTAGCGTTAAAGGATTGCTGATGGAGGATCGCATGTCGGACAAAGTGGCGCTTATCACTGGCGGTGCCAGCGGTATCGGGGAGGCGACGGCCCGCCGGATGTCCGCAGACGGGTACCGGATTGCCGTGCTGGATGTGAACGGCGACGCGGCCACTCGGGTTGCCGTGGATCTGAATGGCATGGCGCTGCCTTGCGACGTTTCGGACACGGACGCCTTGCAAACCGCCGTTGGCAAGGTTGCCACTGCGATGGGCAGGATCGATGCCTGTGTCTGCTCGGCAGGTGTGCTGGAGAAGCCCGGTACGATCATGGATGGCGATGCCGCGGAAGAAGCGCGCATCTGGGCCATCAACTATCAAGGTACTGTCGAGACATGCCGCGCTGTCGGCCGTGTCATGCAGGGACAGGGAGCAGGGGCGATTGTGACGCTTGGGTCGATCAACTCGTTCGCGGCGCTGCCGCTGCCTGCCTATTGCCCGTCCAAGACAGCGGTCCTGCGCCTGACCGAAATGCTGGCGGTCGAGTTCGGACGGTTCGGAGTGCGCGTCAATGGTGTTGCGCCTACCTATATTCTGACACCGGCGCTTAAGGCCAAGATCGACTCCGGCGAGCGCGACCCGGCTATTGTACGCGGTGCGAATGCGCTGGATGAATGGATCCATCCCGAAGGCGTGGCGGATGTGATCGCGTTTCTGTGTTCGGAGCAGGCGCGTGCAGTATCGGGCGTGATGCTGCCCGTGGATGCGGGTCACTTGCCAGCCGAGCGGTATCGGAATTTCGCGGGTGGACTACCCTGGCCCACAAACTGAGCCCGGGACAACCTCTGGAAAGATGAGATGACCGTTTTCCGTTGCACCCAGTTTGAAGTGCAGACTGGCTGGGGAAAGGAGAATGGTCATGACAAAGATCTCAGCATTTGTTGGAATGGCTGTCCATAAGGACACCATCGCGATCGCGGTAGCGGATGAAA
>JBGCFK010000165.1:0-4318 GCA_045106875.1 Paracoccaceae bacterium
GTCACAATGCGCTATGCGGACGGGAGGCTCGTGGTCATCAAGAATTCGCGCCGCGCGGCCTATGGCTACGATCAGCGCATCGAATTGCTGGGCTCCGAGGGACTGTTGCAGGCGCAGAACGTGCTGGAAAACACGGTTGTAAAGTCCACAACGGCCGGCGTTTCCAACGCCAAGCCGACCTACTTTTTCCTTGAACGTTACATGGCCGCCTACGCTTTGGAATGGGATTCCTTCGTTGAAGCGGTCAATGCAGGCAGCCCGATGCCCGTGACGCTGGAGGACGGGGTCGCCGCGCTAGCACTTGCCGAAGCAGCAGCAAAGTCGCTGGCCGAAGCGCGGCCGGTGCATCTGTCCGAGATTGCATAGTGATGCTGCCGCAACCCACCAATGGGCCCTGGAGGTAAAAGAAATTCGGCACCAGTCGGATCATGGTGGGACGCAAAGCCCCGCAACCGAAATTATCACAACCCTTGGGAGGGACAAAATGAAGAAAACCCTTAAACATGCACTGACCGCAGCAGCAATTGGCGCACTGTCTTTCACCGGCCTGTCGGCGACGGCCCATGCCGAAGACGAGCGCTATATCCTGGTCAGCCATGCGCCCGATAGCGACAGCTGGTGGAACACGATCAAGAACGGCGTCGCCCTTGCCGGAAAGCAGATGAATGTCGAGGTTGAATATCGCAACCCGCCAACCGGTGATCTTGCCGACATGGCACGCATCATTGAGCAGGCAGCAGCTTCCGGTCCCAACGGCATCATCACCACGCTGGCAGATTACGACGTGTTGTCCGGCCCAATCAGCTCGGCCGTCGACAGTGGTGTTGACGTGATCATCATCAATTCTGGTTCCCCCGATCAGGCCCGCGAACTGGGCGCACTTATGTATGTCGGTCAACCTGAATACGATGCGGGTTATGCTGCCGGTCAGCGCGCGAAGGGCGATGGCATCGGATCATTCCTTTGTGTGAACCACTACATCAACTCTCCATCGTCGACCGAGCGTTGTCAGGGCTTCGCGGATGGTCTGGGTGTCGACCTGGGCAACCAGATGATCGACAGCGGCCAGGATCCCGCCGAAATCAAGAACAAAGTTCTTGCTTACCTCTCAGCCAACCCGGAAACCGACGCAATCCTGACACTCGGCCCTACCTCGGCCGATCCGACGATTCTTGCGCTTGAAGAAAATGGCATGGCTGGTGACATCTACTTTGGCACGTTCGATCTGGGCGAGGAGATCGTCAAGGGTCTGAAGGCAGGCGTCATCAACTGGGGAATCGACCAGCAGCCGTTCCTTCAGGCTTACCTGCCTGTAATCGTGATGGCCAACTATCACCGGTTTGGCGTGCTGCCCGGCAACAACATCAACTCAGGCCCAGGCTTTGTTACCGCTGACGGCCTGACCAAGGTGGAAGAGTTCGCGGGCGAATACCGCTAGAGGTTTTTCCCTGTCGGCCGGGCTTGGATCGCGCCGATACCTTATCCGGGGCGCCTTGGTTGGCGCCTCGGTCTTTGCCTTCGCCTGGCATTTCATTTCAGATCAAGAAAGGCGTAACATGACTGGTAGTGCACAGGGAGCACCGACGGACGAACGAATCAAAAACGTATCGCTCCTTCGAAAAGCTCTCATTCGCCCGGAACTGGGAGGTATCGTCGGCACCATCGCGGTGTTCACGTTCTTCCTGCTTACGGCCTTCGACAGCGGTATGTTCAACGCTCAGGGGGTGCTGAACTGGTCTGTTGTGTCGGCTCAGTTCATGATCATTGCAGTGGGTGCATGCCTGCTGATGATCGCCGGCGAGTTCGACCTTTCCGTAGGATCGATGATCGGCTTTGCCGGAATGATGATCGCAATCTTCGCGGTCACACTTGGCTGGCCTGTCTGGATCGGCATTATTCTGACATTCATTATTTGCATCGCGATTGGCGCATTGAACGGGATCATCGTGATCAGAACCGGACTACCAAGTTTTATCGTGACGCTTGCGTTCCTGTTCATCCTGCGCGGCTTCACGATCTTCTTCCCGCAGACCTTCGAACGCAAAACCATCATTGGTGGCATCAAGGACGTAGCCGAAGGCGATTGGCTTGCCCCGGTGTTCGGCGGCAAGGTCGGTGGCCCGATCTTTCAGTGGCTGGGCGATATGGAGATCATCGCGACGTTCACAAGAGGCACCCGCGCGGGACAGCCTGTTGTTGACGGCATCCCGATGCTGATCATCTGGGCGCTGGTTCTGGTTGCGTTCGGTCATGTTCTTCTGACCCGCACGCGCTTTGGCAACTGGATCTATGCGTCCGGTGGCGACGCCGAGGCCGCCCGCAATTCAGGTGTTCCCGTGAACAGGGTCAAGATCCTGATGTTCATGTTCACTGCCTTCTGTGCGACGATCTTTGCAACCTGTCAGGTGATGGAGTTCGGGTCCGCCGGTGCAGATCGCGGTGTGCTCAAGGAATTCGAGGCAATCATTGCGGTCGTGATCGGCGGCGCGCTTCTCACGGGCGGTTATGGTTCCGTCATCGGCGCAGCACTTGGCGCACTGATCTTCGGCGTGGTTCAGCAGGGCCTGTTCTTCGCGGGCGTCGAGAGCTCTCTGTTCCGGGTCTTTCTTGGCGCCATCCTTCTGGGGGCCGTGATCCTGAACACCTATATCAGGCGCATCATCACGGGGGAGCGTTAACATGAGCGCGGACGCGGAGCCCATCATCACGATGCGCAATATCCAGAAACACTTCGGCAGCGTGATTGCTCTGGCAGGCGTGTCGGTGAACGTCTACGCGGGCGAGTGCCACTGCCTGCTCGGCGACAATGGTGCCGGAAAATCGACATTCATCAAGACAATGTCCGGGGTCCACAAGCCGACCTCGGGCGAAATCGAGTTCGAGGGCCATCCCATGAGCTTCGACGACCCGCGCGACGCAATGGAAGCCGGGATTGCCACCGTCCACCAGCATCTGGCGATGGTACCGTTGATGTCGGTCAGCCGGAACTTTTTCATGGGCAACGAACCGCAGAGGCGTGTCATGGGCATGAACTTTTTCGACCGCGCTGAAGCTGACCGGATCACTATGGAGGAGATGCGCAAGATGGGCATCAACCTGCGAGGCCCGGACCAGGCAGTCGGGACTCTGTCCGGCGGCGAACGTCAGACCGTAGCAATTGCCCGAGCAGTCTATTTCGGCGCCAAGGTTCTGATCCTGGATGAACCGACCTCAGCTTTGGGGGTGCGCCAGACGTCTAACGTACTGGCTACTGTGGATCGCGTGCGTAAACAGGGTATTGGTGTCGTGTTCATCACCCACAATGTCCGACACGCAATGGCCGTGGGCGACAGATTTACAGTGTTGAACAGGGGAAAGACCCTGGGCACCGCAGTGCGCGGTGAAATCGAGCATGACGCGTTGCAGGATCTGATGGCCGGTGGCCAGGAAATGGCCAAACTGGAAGACTCGCTGGGAGGGACTGTATGACGCTGGATGTCATCACCATCGGTCGGTCCTCGGTCGATCTCTACGGTTCGCAGATTGGCGGGCGGCTCGAGGATATGCGCGGCTTTGCCAAGTATATCGGTGGCTCGCCTACAAACATGGCTGCAGGAACCGCGCGGCTGGGACTTAAGTCTGCTGTGATAACGCGCGTCGGCAACGAACATTTCGGACGTTTCATCCAGGAACAGCTTTCTTATGAGGGCGTCGATGTCCGGGGCGTCATCACCGATCCCGAACGCCTCACGGCGCTTGCGATCCTGGGCATTCGCGACAAGGAACAGTTCCCATTGATCTTCTATCGCGAGAACTGCGCGGATATGGCGTTGAGCGTGGACGAGGTCGATCCTACCTTCATCGCCGAGGCCCGCGCGGTCGTGGCCACTGGAACGCACCTCTATAACGCAGGTCCCAGGCCTGCTGTCGTCAGAGCATTGCAAATGGCACGGGGAAACGGCGCAAAGACTGCGCTGGACATCGATTTCCGCCCGAACCTCTGGGGCGTGGCGGGACATGGCGACGGCGAGAGCAGGTTCGTTGAAGCAGCGCATATCACGCAAGAACTCATCTCGCTGATGGCTCTGTTTGATCTGGTCGTCGGGACCGAGGAGGAATTCCACATTGCAGGTGGTTCAACGGATACCATCGCAGCTCTGCGCGCGGTGCGCGAAGTAACTGGCGCGACTTTGGTCTGCAAGCGCGGCCCCATGGGTGCCTCGGCCTTTACCGGGCCGATCCCCGACAGTCTGGATGACGGCGAGGCTGGCTCCGGATTCCCCATCGAGGTGTTCAACGTTCTGGGTGCCGGTGATGGCTTCATGTCAGGCCTGTTGAA
>JBGCFK010000166.1:0-3744 GCA_045106875.1 Paracoccaceae bacterium
CCAGCTTCAGGACATAGTCGCGGGTCGCCTTGCTGGCCGAAGCCGAACCATCGTCGAACAGGGGCCGAACGCCGGAATAAGTCCACACGACATCGTCTTCTGTGACGGGCTTGTCGAAATACTCGCTTACCAGAGCGCAGAGATAGGCGCGCTCCTCGGACGTGCAGTGGGCGCTCCCCGGATCGCCTTCATGCTCGACATCTGTCGTACCGATCAGCGTGAAATCAGTTTCATAGGGAATCGCAAAGACAATCCGCCCGTCCGAATGCTGGAAGATATAGGCGCGGTCATGATCGAAGAGCTTGCGCACAACGATGTGGCTGCCACGGACCAGACGCACCTTTTCGGAGGTGTTCAGCCCCGCGCGATTGCGCGCCATTTCTTCGGCCCAGGGTCCAGCGGCGTTGATCAGTGCACGGGCGCGGATCACGCGTCCATCATCCATGGTCACTGCCCAGACACCGCTTTCGGCCCGGGCCGACACGCAAGCCGTGCGCACGGCGATATCAGCCCCACGATCAGCGGCATCGCGCGCATTCAGGACAACCAGTCGCGAATCCTCGACCCAGCAATCCGAGTACTCGAAGCCCTTGGCAAAGCCCGCCTTCAAAGGCGCACCTGCCGCATCACGCCCCAGATCCAGCGTGCGCGTCGCAGGCAGAATCTTCCGCCCGCCAAGGTTGTCGTAGATGAAAAGGCCCAGCCGCAGCAGCCACGCAGGCCTGAGCCCCTTGTGATGCGGCAACACGAACCGCATAGGCCACGAAATATGCGGCATCGCGGTCAGTAACACCTCGCGCTCCTTGAGGGATTCGCGCACCAGACGAAACGCGTACTGCTCGAGATAGCGCAGCCCTCCGTGGAAAAGCTTGGTCGAGGACGAGGAGGTCGCCTCGCCAAGGTCGCCCTTTTCGCACAGGAACACCGACATCCCCCGGCCTGCCGCGTCACGAGCGATCCCGCACCCGTTCACACCGCCACCGACGATGCAGATGTCATAGAGTTCTGGCACGGCCTCTCCTGAATGTTCACTTCGCGGCGCCACAATGTTCGATTCTTTTCGTTTCGCAAGCAAATATTCCGAAACCTCGGCAATTTCGCGCCGCAACAAATCTCCTGCAAGCGCGAACGAACTTGAGAAGCCTCTTGCAACGCCAGGGAATCTCCGGTTCCGTGGGGAAAACGGAGCCGCACTTGGTCACAAACTTTCGCCATCAGGAAATCATCGAGATTGCCCGCAATGAGGGGCGTGTCACTGTTGAGGAGCTGGCCGAGCGCTTTGATGTGACACCTCAGACTATTCGCCGGGATCTTGGCGAACTTTGCGCCGAGGGCGCGCTCAGCCGCGTGCATGGCGGCGCCGTGCTTGTTTCGGGACGGGCGAATATCGGCTATGAGACGCGGCGCGGCATGGCCGAGGATCAGAAGCGTGCAATCGGCCAGATCTGTGCGCAGGCGATCCCGAATGACTGCTCGCTTTTCATCAATATCGGAACGACGACCGAGGCGGTGGCGGAACAATTGCTGGACCATCGCGGATTGATGGCGATCACCAACAACCTGAACGTCGCGAATATCCTGGCTCAGAACCCCGACTGCGAAGTTGTGGTCGCAGGCGGTCTGCTGCGTCGCTCGGACGGCGGGCTGGTCGGCGAGGCCACAGAGGATTTCTTCCAACGTTTCAAGGTCGACTATGCCATTATCGGAGCATCAGCGCTGGACGAGGACGGAGCGCTGATGGATTTCGATATGCGCGAGGTTCGGGTCGCCCAGTCGATCATCGCGAACGCCCGGCAGACATGGCTGGTGGCCGATGCTACTAAATTCGCCCGGTCTGCCCCGGTGCGCATCGCAGGGATGGGAGAACTTGACGGGTTCTTCACCGACACTGCTCCGCCCGACCCGGTACGCGAGATCTGTGATCGCCATGGCGTGGTGCTGCAGGTGGCGACCGAGAAATGACGCGTCTCAATCCTTCCGGCAAAGAGACAGCGCAATGAAGGGAGGCAATGTTGGCACTTCCAGTGGAGTCGCTCTCACTTCGCCTATCACCCGAACCCGGCGCATCTTGACCTTACCGAAAAGTGGACTGCTGGTCAGAGTTCTGAGATCAGGGACTTCCACAACGGTCCTTTTTGGTTGCAGTTGAGGGGTTATCTCGGCGAACGCATCACCACCTGTACCGCGGTAGGCTAGCCCATTGCCACTCCCCATCAGAAACCGACCCTCCCCCGCCACAAATGCCGACCATCCGTCCGGGCATCCGGCAGCATCGAAACCAAGCACCGCACCTGCTGGAATCGCCGCCCGTTGCAACAATGCACCTACGTCCAGTTGCTCGACATCGGCCAAAGCCTTGCGCACTTGCTCCCGGATGACCTCTTCCGCCAGAGACCGTACAACCCCTTGGCTTTCTTGCTCGACCCGAGCCGCGATCAGCGCATTGGTCTCTTCGCTGCTGGCAGCCAGTTCGACAATCTCCGCGACACGGGTCTTGAAGGATTCGACGATCCGGTAGTCGATGATCTTGGCATCGACAGTGGCTTCAAGCTGTTGCTGCGTACGGCTGACGCTGTCACTGAAGAACCAGACAAATAACCCCACGCCGACGAAGGCGAAAGTCGATACGCCCAATGTAATGTACCGGAACTGGCGTTGCAGGAAATCTCTGAAGCCTGTCGCTTCCTCGGACCATTGCTTGCGCAACTCGGTTTGTTCAGCCGCGAGGAGGCGTCGCACCTCAAGCTCTATGCTGTCCTTGTCCGCCTGATCCATGTCCGCACCCAACTTGTTGCTTCAACAGGCGAAGGGTGAAGAGGAACAGCGAAGCAGTCAACCGACGCGCGAGATCAACGCGGCGTCGACTTCCTGTACAGACGCTTGCCATACCCATGCCATACGCTTGCGGTACAGGTGCCATACGCTTGCCATACGGGGGGAATCCTGGCGGCAGGCACAGGGCGCGCCTTTCGGATCAGCTCCGATTCATACGGTTCTCGATCAGATTCTCGACGACAGCAGGCTCCGCGAGGGTCGAGATATCGCCCAGCGCGCCAAAGTCATCCTCGGCGATCTTTCGCAGGATACGGCGCATGATCTTGCCCGAACGGGTCTTCGGCAAGCCCGGCGCCCACTGGATCAGATCCGGCGAGGCAATCGGCCCGATCTCCTTGCGAACCCAGTCCCGAAGCTCCTTGCGCAGCTCCTCGGTATACTCCTGACCGCCCATCAGAGTGACATAAGCATAAATACCTTGCCCCTTGATATCATGGGGATATCCGACGACAGCAGCCTCCGCGACCTTGTCGTGCGCGACCAGAGCGCTCTCGACTTCTGCCGTGCCCATGCGGTGGCCCGAGACATTGATCACGTCGTCCACGCGCCCCGTTATCCAGTAGTAGCCATCTTCGTCGCGGCGGCATCCGTCGCCTGTGAAGTAGTATCCCTTGTACTGCTCGAAATAAGTCGAGACGAAGCGGTCATGATCGCCGTAAACGGTCCGCATCTGACCCGGCCAACTGTCCTTGATGGCCAGCACGCCTTCGACACCATTGCCCTCGATCTCGTGCCCTGCCGATGGGTCAAGCACTACAGGTTGTACCCCAAAGAACGGCAACGTCGCCGAGCCGGGCTTGCCCTTGATGCCGCCCGGCAGTGAT
This sequence comes from Paracoccaceae bacterium, assembly GCA_045106875.1. Lineage (GTDB taxonomy): Bacteria > Pseudomonadota > Alphaproteobacteria > Rhodobacterales > Rhodobacteraceae > Thermohalobaculum. The sequence continues at coordinate 3,660 of JBGCFK010000166.1, forward strand.
GTGATCATGTGCCCGCCCGTTTCGGTCTGCCACCATGTGTCAACAATCGGTACATTCCCTTTGCCCACGACATCGAAGTACCAGT
>JBGCFK010000167.1:0-2966 GCA_045106875.1 Paracoccaceae bacterium
GGCGCAAAAAGCCCGTGACCAGTTCGGCAAGCTTGGGGTCGTGGTCGGTGCTCATTTACAGATCCTTCAGCAGGCGGCGTGGATCCTCAAGCGCTTCCTTCACACGCACAAGGAACGTCACAGCGCCTTTGCCGTCGACGATGCGGTGGTCGTAGGAAAGCGCCAGATACATCATCGGGCGGATCACCACCTGACCGCCAATCGCCATCGGACGGTCCTGGATCTTGTGCATGCCAAGGATACCCGACTGCGGCGGGTTGAGTATCGGCGATGACATCAGCGAACCGTAGACGCCTCCGTTGGAGATTGTGAAGGTCCCGCCTTGCATCTCGGCCATCGACAGTTTGCCGTCTCGGGCACGTGCGCCTTTCTCGGCGATGGCTTGCGCGATGGCATGAAAGCTCATCGCATCCGCGTCACGGATCACGGGCACAACAAGACCCGTGGGCGTACCCGCTGCGATGCCCATATGCACGAAGTTCTTATACACGATGTCGGTGCCGTCGATCTCGGCGTTGACCTCGGGGACCTCTTTCAGCGCATGGCAGCAGGCCTTGGTGAAGAAGGACATGAAGCCGAGCTTCACCCCGTGTTTCTTCAGGAACAGATCCTTGTACTCATTGCGCAGCGCCATCACCTCGGTCATGTCGACCTCGTTGTATGTGGTCAGCATCGCCGCCGTGTTCTGGCTGTCCTTCAGTCGCTTCGCGATGGTCTGACGCAGCCTTGTCATCTTGACACGTTCTTCGCGGCTCGCATCGTCAGAAGAGACCGGTGCGCGTGGGGCTGCGGCGACGGGGGCCGCTGCGGGAGCAGCACTGGCCGCAGCAATGGCGCTGGCCACATCTTCCTTCATCACGCGTCCGTCGCGGCCTGATCCTGTCACCTGATCGCGGCTGATACCGGCTTCGGCCATGGCTTTTTTGGCGGAAGGGGCATCTTCCACATCCTTGCCGCCAGATGGGGCAGGGGCGGCTTGCGGTGCCGGGGCTGCGGCGGGTGCGGCTGCTGCACCGTCTGCGCCACTGGCCATCACAGACAGTTTGCCGCCCGCTGCTACCGTGCTGCCTTCCGCGGCGACGATTTCGGTCAGCGTTCCGGCAGCAGGTGCAGGAACTTCGACGGATACCTTGTCGGTTTCCAGCTCGCACAGCATTTCATCCTGTGCAACGGTGTCGCCGACCGCCTTGAACCACGTGCTGACGGTTGCCTCAGTTACACTTTCGCCCAAAGTGGGCACCATGACGTCGACGGATGATCCACCGGCATCGGCTGCTTTGGCCGCAGGTGCTTCCTTTGGGGCAGGGTCAGACGCGGCAGCGGCCCCTTCCCCTTCGGTCAGCGTGGCAAGCAGGGCGTCAACGCCTACTGTTTCGCCTTCACCTGCGACGATCTCGGCCAGTGTGCCCGCCGCCGGAGAGGGCACCTCGACGGTCACCTTGTCGGTTTCCAGCTCACAGAGCATCTCGTCCACTGCCACCGCTTCGCCGGGCTTTTTGAACCATGTCGCGACCGTCGCTTCGGTTACGGATTCGCCCAGCGTGGGTACACGTACTTCGGTTGTCATTGCTTATTTCCCTTCAATCGTCAGCGCTTCGTTCACCAGCGCTGCTTGCTGTGCTTTGTGTTGGCTTGCGAGCCCGGTGGCCGGGCTGGCGGACGTGGCGCGCCCCACGTAACGCGGGCGCGGATGCTTGGCCTTGATGCGGCTCAGGACCCATTCGATGTTGGGTTCAATAAAGGTCCATCCGCCCTGATTTTTGGGCTCTTCCTGACACCAGATGACCTCGGCCTGTTTGAAGCGTTCAAGCTCTTTGACCGCCGACTGCGCCGGGAAGGGGTAGAACTGTTCGACCCGCAGCAGATAGATGTCATCGATGCCGCGCGCATCGCGTTCCTCCAGCAAGTCGTAGTAGACCTTGCCGGAACACATCACGACCCGTTTGATCTTGTTGTCAGCGACCAGTTTGGTGTCGGAGTTGCCGTGCTGCGCATCATCCCACATAAGGCGGTGGAAGCTTGATCCGGTGGTAAATTCCTCTGCTTTGCTGATTGCCATCTTGTGGCGCAGAAGCGACTTAGGTGTCATCAGGATCAGCGGTTTTCGGAACGAGCGATGAATCTGACGACGCAGGATATGGAAGTAATTCGCGGGCGTCGTGCAATTCGCAACGATCCAGTTGTCCTGCCCGCACATCTGCAGGAAGCGTTCGAGACGGGCTGAGGAGTGCTCCGGCCCCTGACCTTCGAAGCCGTGCGGCAGCAGGCACACAAGGCCCGACATGCGCAGCCATTTGCTTTCGCCCGATGAGACGAACTGGTCGAACATGATCTGCGCACCGTTGGCGAAGTCACCGAATTGCGCTTCCCAAAGTGTCAGCGCGTTGGGCTCAGCCAGTGAATAGCCGTATTCAAAGCCCAACACGGCATACTCCGAAAGCATCGAGTCGATGACTTCATATTGCGCCTGTCCAGCTTTGATATTGTTCATCGGGTAGTAACGTTCTTCCGTGTTCTGGTTCACCAGGCCGGAATGTCGTTGGCTGAATGTACCGCGCGTTGAATCCTGACCGGCGAGGCGCACAGGGAAGCCTTCGGTCAAGAGCGAGCCGAAAGCCAAGGCCTCGGCTGTCGCCCAGTCAAACCCTTCGCCGCTGTCAAACATTTCCTTCTTGGAGTCCAGCAGCCGCCCCACTGTCTTGTGAATCGGGAAGTCGTCTGGTGCAGTGAAGAGCGCTTTGCCCACCTCTGCCAGTGTCGCTTTGGAAATTGCGGTTTTGCCGCGCTGATACTGGTTTTTCTGCTTGTCGAGATGTGACCACTTTCCGTCAAGCCAGTCGGCCTTGTTGGGCCGGTACTCCTTGCCGGCTTCAAACTCCTCGCTGAGGTAGGCTTGAAACGCGGCTTTCATGTCCTCGATCTCGCCTTCGGGGATCAAACCGTCGCGCACCAGCCGTTCCGTATAC
>JBGCFK010000168.1:0-6958 GCA_045106875.1 Paracoccaceae bacterium
ATCTGATCCATGATTTCAACCACGGTAACATCAACACCCATAGCATTGTAAAAACTGGCAAATTCAATGCCAATGGCACCGGATCCCACGACCAGCAGCTTGCCAGGCATTTCGGGCGGCACCATGGCCTCGAAATAGGTCCAGACGAGGTCGCCGTCCGCCTCCAGACCCGGCAGCTCTCGCGCCCGTGCGCCAGTAGCGATGATGATATGTTTGGCGGTCAGTTCCTGTGGCTTCTCGCCCTTGACCGAAACCTTGCCTTTGGCGGGGATCGAGGCCTCGCCCATGATCGCGGTGACCTTGTTCTTCTTCAGCAGGTGCCCGACACCCGAGTTCAGCTGCCCGGCGATCTTGCGCGAGCGCTTCACGACCGCGTCCAGATCATAGCCGATCCCGTCCGCCTTCAGCCCGAATTCCTTGGCACGGTGCATGAGGTGGAAGACCTCGGACGAGCGGAGCATCGCCTTGGTCGGGATACAGCCCCAGTTGAGGCAGATCCCACCCAGATGCTCGCGTTCGACAATGGCGGTCTTGAGACCAAGCTGGGCAGCACGGATCGCAGCCACGTATCCGCCGGGACCGGCGCCAATTACGACAACATCATAGGTGCTCATTGAGTCCTCCTTCTGCTTTGACGTAAGGCTAGGCGGACACATGCCCGTTTGCAAATGCGACACGGACAACATTCTGGCGTTTTGTGCGGTGCAGCAAAACGATAATGCCGAGGATATGACATGGGGACGGTCACTTTCTACCACTCGATCACCAGCCGCTATGCCTATCTGGCATCCACCCAGATGGCGGCGCTGGCGGATCGGACCGGGTGCGAGATCGACTGGGCGCCGGTGGATGCCGCCGAGCTTCGGCGCCTTGCGCAGTCCGAGCCGTTCCTCGGCAGGCCCTCATCCGGGCAGTACCGCTCCCCCTACCGCGAGCAGGACCTGGCCGATTGGGTGGCCTACTACGATGTCCCCTATCGCGAGCCGCCGGACGATGACGGGGCACTTTGGTGGCAGGGGTTTGGCTGGGACAAGATGCGCATGCTGTCGCGTGCGGCCTTGGCCGGACAGGAACTGGGCGGGGGCGCGGCGTTCATCCACGGACTTTTTCATCTGATGTTCGTGGATACCTCATGGCCTTTCGACAAGCCGGAGATCCTGTCGTTGGCGCACCGGCAGGGGTTGGACACCACTGCGTTGGGGGCGCTGATGGACACGTCCGCCTTGGATGCCCGCCTGACAGCCAATGCCCGGGTGGCCTGTGCGGCGGGGGCCTTTGGCGTGCCGTCGTTCGTCTATCGCGGCAAGTTGTTCTTCGGGAACGACCGGCTGGTCCTGTTGGCGGACCATATCGCGAAGACGCGTCGCGCCTAACCCGCTGCCTGCTGGGCGAAGAACGAGGTATCCTTGGGCACCTCGGGCAGCTCCATCTGATAGGCCGTGCAGCGCACCCGGCCCGAGACCTTGCCCCGCACAAGCTCGTGCGTCAGGGTGGAAGGCAGCGCGTTGGGGCTCAGCTCGATTGCATCCTCGGCGTAGTAGGTGCTGATATAAAGCGTGCGTGGCCGGTCCGACAGATTGGGGGCCGAGCCATGCAGCAAGCTCGCATGCATCAGGCAGACGGATCCTGCCTTGCCGGTACAGTTCACGATTTTGTCCTGATGCGCCGCAAGCACGGCATCATCCACCGCGCCGGTGAAAACGCCGTCATGCCACAGGGAATGCAGGGGGCCTCGATGCGAGCCCGGCACGACCTCCAGGGGCCCATTCTCTTCGGTCACGTCATCGACAAACAAAAGCGCCGTGATCATATCGTCATTTGTCATTGGCTGGAATGTGAAGTCCTGATGGAATTTCACCTTAGTCGCCGCGCCGGGCAACTTGGAGTTCAACTTGCCATGGTGAAAGCGTATCGCAGGACCGATCAGGTCGGCCACAAGATCAACCGTGCGGGCATGGCGCATGACATTCGCAAAGACCCCCGAGATCTCTTCGGGAGACTGAACACGCCGCAGCGCAGGACGTGTTGCGCTATGCCCGGGCTCGAGGTCAAAGCGCTTCCGGCCATCAAGCGTCTCGCCATAGTCTTCTGCGTGGTTGCGGCTTTCCTCGACCCAGTCCGCGACAACATCGCGAAGGGCCTGCAATTGGTCGGGCGTCACGGCGTCCTTGATCACCACAACACCGTCTTGCCAGAATGTATCCCGCTGGGCTTGTGTGAGATGGATCATCGCAGTCTCCGTCTTCGCTGGTTGCTATATGCTAGCTGCTCCTGATTTAATGGATATCCCATCTGCGGCGCAATACGTCAGAGATTGGCCCGGTGAATGCTACAAAGTTCGAAGAACTGCAGAAGGCCCGTTTGCCCATTGATGGGTGATATCTGCCGCATTGTGGTAGAAGGTCTCCAACCACCAAGAAGGAGGCTTTTATGACCACCACCCGCCGCCAGTTCCTGGCAACTGCTGCCGCAACCGGAACGATCACGTTGCTGCCATTCAGCGCATCGGCAGATGGCCATGCATTCTCGACGCCTGCAGGGGATGTGAAAATCCACCCGATGTCCCATGCATCCTTCATCATGGAGACCCCCGAGGGCGTGATCTATGTGGATACGGTGGGCTCGTCTGAGTCCTATGCTGACAAGCCCGCGCCGGATCTGATCCTGATCACACACCGCCACGGCGACCACTACAATGCCGATACGCTGGCGTTGATCGGTGGCTCGGCTCCGATCATCACCTGCCCGGATGTTCTTGGCCTGATGCCCGATGCGCTGAAGGCGCGGACGACCACCCTCTCGAACGGCGAAAGCACCGAGTGGAGCGGTATGGCCATCGATGCAATCCCAGCCCACAACCTCTCTGAGGCCAAGCAGAAGTTTCACCCGAAGGGCCGCGACAATGGCTATGTTCTGGGCCTCGAAGGTTTCCGCGTCTATATCTCGGGCGATAGCGAAGACGTTCCGGAAATGCGGGCGCTGAAGGATATCGACCTTGCGTTCATCTGCATGAACCTACCTTTCACGATGACCGCGGAATCGGCAGCGTCTGCCGTGGCCGAATTCAAGCCCAAATTCGTCTACCCCTACCACTACCGTGGCAAGGATGGCGGCACGCAGGACCCCAAGGCATTCGCTGCCATGGTCGGCGATGCCGCCGAAGTGAAGCTGGTGGATTGGTACCCGGAGAACCCGGACCTCTGATCGGCACGCAGATTTGCAAGGCGCTTCTTCTCCCGTGACAGGCCTTGCAACCGCGTCGCCCAGATACCCGAGAAATTCGACCATCAGGGTCAGATCTTTGACGTGCAGTCCCGCGAGCACGCTCATGCCTGCTGGAAATCACGCGACACTCGCTTCAGCAACACTGCAACATGGATGCGGCAAGGAGAAACGTGGTGAGATTCCTGATAGCGACCTCACTGCTCGGCACACTGGTAACAGACGCGTTCGCGCTCATCATCGGCAGCGATGCGGGTGTGCTTGCCGAGGAGACGGTTCATGCCAGCCATCAAGTGCTCTTCGGCAGACAGGCCGGAATTCACATCAGCTAATTCGATTTTGACGCAACGGTCCCGGGCATTGCGGCGTGCCAGCAAACCTTGGCGCAAACGGACTTTCTTGCGAACATGGCAGAGAACTGCTCCAGCCTCGAGCTTCGCGGGCTGGAGCAGGAAGGCTGTTTCTGGGCCGACAATCATGATCCGCGCCCGCTTCAAGACTGTTGGGCGAACCCGTCACCTCGACACTACAATCGGGCATTTACCGCGCAATCGAGTGCACCTATGACCTGAAGTCTGCCGATAAGTGTGGTAACCGGCGCGCGGCTCTTTTTCAGCTGGAGGAGCAAATGCCGCCGACAGCAGAACCCGATTGGCTCACTACCTGGCGCAAAGGGTCGTTGGTCACCACGGCGGCGCTGGCCGCTTTTGACGCGCTGGCCCCTGTCACACCTGCCGAATTGCAGGGCAAATGGAAGGGTGCCGTTCTCAAAACCGGGCACGTTCTGGACGCGCCGTTGATCGCGCTTGGTTGGTCAGGCAAGAACTTCGAGACTGCGGACCGGGTCCATCCCATGTTGATGGCTACGGGTCAGGGAAAAGAAATCAGTCTTAATCCAAAGCTGCTGCCCCTTGGTCTTGCCATGGCATTGCCTGCGCTTGCTGCGCATCCAATCACCGCGGGTGCGTTCAAGACACTTGCGCCAATGCTGACGACACCACATCCCTCGGCGCGGTTACGCCAAGTGATGTTCCGGGGCAAGCTGGACACAGGCATGGTCTACAACCACCAGCCCATCATTGACTATTTCCGCAGGATCGACGGGGAAACGCTGCTTGGCATCATGGAGCAACATGGCCATCCAAGGCCACTGTTCTTCCTGCTCTACCGTGAGCGCAAACGGATCGAGATCCGAGCATGATTGGACCTTAGCTAAGCAAACGAATTGTCTCGATTGCAGGTGCAATACCTTTCAGGTTGCCCGCGACCGGAACCGCTGCGAGATCCGCGATCTGGTATGCTGCGCCATAAAGCCTGTCTACCTCTTCGCGAGGCACGCAGAACGGCGGGCCGGGCATGACGTCTTGGTCATAGTCGAACGTGATCACCAATTGCGGCGCACTGTTGGAGATGGCCGTCAGATGCGCGGCATAGCGTTCGCGGAGCGCGCCCGGCAAAGCGACAAGGGCTGCGCGATCATAGATGGCATCGACTGGACGCAACGCCTCGGCGGTCAGCTCGAAAATGTCACCGACATGGATTTCGATATCTGCTGCAGAATAGCAGGTCAGAGCACCCATCGGAATGACTTCCGCCTCTACACCCAATTCGTCGAACAGCTGCTGGACGGCAATCTCGCTCAGCTCGGCCCCGACAACCCGCATGCCTTTGCCAAGCAACCATGCAATATCGCGGGTCTTGCCGCACATCGGCACGAACACCCGGGCGCCGTGGGCTAGATCCAGACGGTCGAAATGGGCGGCCAACAGCGCGTTCACGTCGCCTTCGTGAAAGCCGATCTGGTTGGCCTGCCAGCGTTCATGCCAGAAACTTGCGTCCACATGTCCTCTCGATCTGATGGTCGTCGGGCTAACCCGGACCTGTTCCGGGCGCACCGGACATGTAACCACCCAAGGCCCGGTACTCCAGTTCCGCCGACGTATCCCGCCTGCCAAGGATCGCATTGCGCGATGGGAAACGGGCAAATCGCCTGATCACGTCGCGATGTCCAAGAACCGCGCGATGACCTTCTTCAGGCATTGAGGGCAGCCGCATCAGCAAAAGCCGCAAGCAACGTTCCTGATCAGACAAGCTCTCGGAATGCTCCAGCGGAAGATAGAAGAACTGGCGTTCGGGTTCTGGTGTGGACAAGTCCAGTCCCCTGTTGATGGACGATTTCGCGATGGTCAGGCCATGTGGATCACTGGCATACGCTTCGGCGGTCCCGCGCCAGATGTTGCGTGGAAACTGGTCAAGCAGAAGCAGGAGTGCGAGCGCCCCAGGCGCGGTGGCGGCCCAATAGTCCAGCTTTCGCGCCCGCGCCGAGACGCAGGCTTCGGTGAACCGCGCGCGCATCAGATCGTCGAGCCCATCCGGTGGGTTGTACCACTGCGCGGCCCCAACCTCGTCAAGCCAGAACGTCAGGATATCGTCGATCTCCGTGTGCATGGTTTACATTGGCACAGCTTCGCGATTCTCGGAAAGCTCTGTTTCGGCGTCAGTCTCGACCTGTTCGATCGCAGCCTCCCAGGCAGCATCAACAGAGACCTGGCTTGAGACGGGGGTCGCATAGACCCAAGGCCCCGTCTCGTCGACCGGGGTCGCCGCACGCTGCGTCATGCGATAGAACGCATAGCCGGTTATGGCAGCGAAGCTTGCGCCGATCATGAAGAAAAACGCATCTCCTCCAACTTCGTCCATCAGATACCCGACGAGGAAGGGCGCGCCCATTGCGCCGACGCCGTTGATGAAGATCAGTCCAGCGGAAGCAGACGCCATGTCGGCAGGTTCGAGATAGTCATTCACATAGGCAAGGATCAGCGAGTAGAGCGGGTTCGATGTCGCACCCATGACGAATGCCGCCATCATCAGCGCCGTGAAACTGCCACCTGTGACAGGCACGATCAAGCAGGCACCAGAGCCTGTCAGGCATAGAACCGAGATCAACCGCCGACGGTCCATACGGTCCGAGATCCACCCGATAGGTGGCTGACAAATCACGGCGCCGACGTAGATCGTGCCGATGAAGAGCGATATCTGGAAATTCGTCAGCCCCTGACCAGCCGCATAGACCGCCCCCATGCCGAACTGACAGGCGAAGATCACGCCCAGCATGAACATGGCGAAGCATCCAAGCGGTGAGGCTTCGATCAACGCACGCAGGCCCATGCGCCGTGTCGCCTCGAACATGGGTACGGGCGAGGACGACAGGAGAATTGGCGCGAACGAGACCGAGACCAGTACCGACATGATAACAAACAGCGTGTACCCGCCGGGGTCCGCGAAGTTCAGAAGCGCTTGCGCCAGAACGATGCCGCTCATCTGGGCTGTGATATAAGCTGACATCGTCTGGCCGCGAGTTTCGTTCGTCGCGCTGTCGTTGAGCCAGCTTTCGGCAACTACGTAGATGCCGGAGAAGCAAAAACCGACCACCACGCGCAACAGAAACCAGGCAACCGGGTCGACAAGTGCTGCGAACAGAATGAAAGCGGCAGACACGAAAGACGCCAATGCCGCGAATACCCGAACATGGCCAACCTTGCGAAGCAGGTACGGCGTCGCCTGAGTGCCGCCGAGAAAGCCAATGAAGTAGGCTGACATCACGATACCAAGGACGGCACCAGAGAAGCCTTCCGCCTCTCCGCGGACCCCCAGCACCGTCCCCTGCAGGCCGTTTCCAACCATCAACATGTGCATGCCGAACAAGAGCGCCCAGGAATTGCGAATGGCAGTGAGC
>JBGCFK010000169.1:0-4701 GCA_045106875.1 Paracoccaceae bacterium
AGAGCGCAAATCTCCATAGCGCCAAGTTCGAACCAAAGCTCACAAACCCATGCGATTTCGTGCCTGAGCGCTTCGCGGACCCCACAAGCGGTCTCGCATTCTCTCAAACCATGCGACCGGCGTCCAAGAAAACTGCATCAAGTTCACGCTTGCTGCGATGCGGCAACTCAGAGATGGGATCTTGCAACGAGACATTCATTGGATGAGGGCGACGGGGAGAAATGCGCGCAATCGGGTGCACACGCGGCGCGGCGAAAATGCATGCGGTATCCAGTAAAGTATTCCATGGGGCTATGTTGAAATGACGCGATTTCACATGGACGACTGAAGCAGACTGGGTGGGAGCAAAGAGCAATCCAACTCGAGAGGCTGATCTACCAACTCTTCTGCCGTTTGCAGTCGTCGATAGAACCGCATCACCGGATAGCATTGGACGCCAGTTTCGCGGTCGGAAACTGGCCTAGAGATGCGCGCGTCTGGATCGATGGATAGACTTCAATCGAACCTCCATCACTCTTTCCTTCAACCAGTGCAACCAGTTCCTCCGCGGCTCTGCGGCCCATCTCACGGTGGGGAACGTGAACAGTGGAAAGTGCTGGTTCGATAACCTGTGCAAGTTCGATATCGTCGAAGCCGGTGATCGAGACGTCTGCTGGAACCCTGATGTTCCGCTCCCGCGCCCGCTTCAATGCGCCGACGGCAAGCACATCGTTGCCACACATGATCGCAGTTGGGGAGGGTTCTCTCGCCATGAGCTGATCGAAGGCCTCGCCGCCGCACTCGATGGCATATCGCGTCTCGACCACGGGCAGATCCGCTGGATCAAGGCCGCTAGCTGCCAGCGCTGCTCTCACCCCATAGAGGCGTTGCCGGGCGCGGTCATTGCCGTCAGTAATTCCGGAGATCATCGCAATCCGTCGGTGCCCGAGGTCAAGCACCTGCTCGGCCAGTGCGCGCATCGCCTGATGATTGTCGAAGCCGACGCAGGTCAACGGCGAGTCTTCAGCGTAGGCCCAAGCGATAAGCGCGGGGACATTACGACGTTTCAGATAACGATAGACCGCCTCGTCCCGATCCTGGCCGATCAAGAGCAGACCATCCGCGCCGCGCGCGACCAGTTGCCGGATCTGTTCTGCTTCGACCTCCGGCCGATAGGCTGAGCTGGCAATCAGCAAGGTGTATCCGCTGGCGTGCAACGCTTCCTGAAACGCCTGAATGCCACGCGCAAAGATGGCGTTTTCCATGGTTGGGATCACGGCGCCGATTGTGTGCGTCCGCTTGGCGGCCATCACCTGCGCAGCGAAGTTCGGCGTGTAGCCCAGCTGTTCGATCGCTTTTTCGACACGCAAGCGGGTCCGTTGCTGCACCCGTTCCGGTGCGTTCAGACAACGTGAAACCGTAGCTGTCGACACCCCCGCGGCCCTCGCCACATCTTCAAGGGTTGGAATTGCGCGCTGTTCACTCATGCATCCGAGTCTCCATGGTTAGACACTCTACATCATACCACTCGGATTGATGCACTTAATGTAAGCGCTTGCATTCTGCATATGTAAGCGCTTACAAAGAGGCGTTGAACGAATCTGGAGCAACAAAATGTTTCTCTTAGCCTCAGTTATCGTATTTGCCATCTACTTCACGAACGTCGCCATGGGTGCCTTCGGCGGCACCGCTTTCTTGAGCGATGTCGGGGAGATGGTGGTGCTGTTTGTGGCCTCGATCCTTTTCGTCGTCGCCATTCTCCAGAAAGAAGCCGATCGCGAGCGCAATCGCGGCGACTGAAGAAAAACCAATGGGAGGACTACAATGAACAAAGATCAAAAAGAGATCGCCTCGGCCGAGCGCCGCAATTTTCTGAAGTTGACCGGCACGGGCGCGTTTACGGCTGCCTTGGTTGCCGGGGCAGGCGGTGTGCTGTCGTCAACCGAAGCGGTTGCTCAGACCGCCAAGGAAGAGCGCGGGCGCGAGAAAGATGCCGACCACATAATGACGATCGCGACCGCCTATGTGCTGGGCGCATCGCGCAGCTACCCGATAATGCAGCTGGACCTGAAGGAGAACATCCAGAACGCCACGAACGGCAAGATCTATGTCAAGCTTGCGCCGGGCGGGCAGCTGGGGGCCGGTGGCTCGCTGGTCCAGAAGGTACAGGGCGGCACTATCCAGGCCGCACAGCACTCGCTGTCGAACTTCGCGCCCTTCGCGTCGGCGGTCGATCTGATCAACATGCCGTATCTCTGCGGGTCCAACCAGCGCTTCACCAACCTGGTGAACTCTGAGTTCTGGAACGCCGAAGTGCACCCCAAAGTCGAGGCTGCGGGTTTCAAGGCACTGTTCTACGTCAACATTGATCCGCGCGTCATCGCGATGCGCAAGGGCGGTGCCGGCCCGGTGCTGAGCCCGAGCGATCTGAGCGGCGTCAAGTTCCGCGTGCCTGGCTCGAAGATGCTGCAGCAGTATTACCGCATGGTTGGCGCGAACCCGACGCCGGTGGCCTGGGGCGAGACCCCGTCGGCCATCAAGCAGGGCGTGGCCGATGCGCTCGATCCGTCCGTGGGTGCGCTCTACGTCTTCGGCTTCAAGGATATCCTGAGCCACGTTACCTTCACCCAGGCGGTGCCGGACAGCCAAGTTTATTCGTGCAACCTCGAGTGGTTCAATAGCCTGCCTGCCGATGTGCAGGACGGGGTGATGTGGGGCTCGGAGATGACCGCGCACCAGAACCTCTCGAAGGTGCCCTCGGCGCGGGCCTATGCCATGGCCGAGCTGGCCAAGGCCGGGGTCCAGTTCCATTCCCTCAGCGACGATCAACTCGCCGAGTGGAAGGAAGCCGGTGGCTTCCAGCGATCGGAATGGGACCAGTTCAAGACTGACCTCGCCGGTTCGATGGACGTTTTCGCCAAGCTCGAAGAGGCGGCGGGAACTCAGGGCAAATACTACGTCCACGACGCGTGACCGATGCGGCCGGGCACCTTTGGGTGCTCGGCATGCCGATCATATACAAACACGCGCTCGCGATCGGCCGCTGAGCCGAACGCGGCCATTCCTTTCAAAGGATGGGGCTTCCAATGGATATTCTGCGCCAAGTCGACAAGAACGCCGAGCGATGGCTGCTGTTGATGTTCTACGTCATGCTGGTCATCACGATGGCCATCGAGGTCATTCGCCGCGAGATCTTCGCCTATTCCTCGATTTGGGGAGAGGAGATCGTCCGCTATTCCTTCATCTACCTCGCCTGGGTCGGAGCGGCGGCGGCCGTCAAGGAACGCGGCCATATTCGGATCGACGTGATCATGCACTACCTCGGCACGCGGACGAAGGCGCTGCTCTACATCTTCGGCGATTTCGTGATGTTGGCGGTGGCGCTGGTCGCGCTCTACTGGTCGCTCGAGACGGTCCACATCTCGGCCAAGTTCGGATCGGTGACGGATGGGCTGAGGATCTCGAAGGTCTGGTTCCTGATGGCGGTGCCCATTGGTTTCGCCCTGATGATCTGGCGTCTCGCTCAATCTTTTCGGCGTGATTTCAAATCCCTTCGTGACGGCACGCCCGTCTACGAAGGCGACAAGCTGTTTGATTGAGGAGAACCGGGATGCTTTGGAACTCACTCAATCAAACTGTCGAGCTGGGATGGGACTTCTATGTCCCGGTGATCATGTTCATCGTGCTTATCGCGCTGGCGGTGCCCGTCTGGGCAGCCATCGGCTCGGCAGCGATCACGATGCTCATCATGTCTGGCGACCTGCCGCTCAGCCTGGTGGGCGAGAGCCTGTTCACGGGGATCGACGCCTTCGCGCTGACCGCCGTGCCGCTTTTCATCCTGACGGGCGACGTGCTTGTCCGAACGGGGTTATCTCGAAAATTCCTCGATGTTGCCGAGGCGTTGACCTGTTTCGCCAAGGGCGGCTTTGGCTCGGCCACGGTGCTGGTCTGCGGTATGTTCGCGGCGATCTCGGGGTCAGATGCTGCGGGCGCGGCAGCGGTCGGGCGGATGACCATCGACCGTCTGGTCGAGAGCGGCTATCCGCGGCCCTATGCCTGTGCGCTGGTGGCGGCGGGCGCCTGTACCGGGATCCTGATCCCACCCTCCATCGCCTACATCATCATCGGCCTCGTATTGGGGATTTCCGCCTCGACTCTGTTCCTGGCGGCGCTGATCCCGGGTTTAGCGATCCTCGCTGCGATCCTGATCACGAACCTCATCATGAATCGCATCTATCTTTACGAGGGCGGTGGCATGATGACGGCGGGCGAGTGGTTCTCCAACCTGGGGCGGTCGCTGGCCTCTGGCTGGTATGCGTTCATCGTGCCCGGCATTATCTTCTACGGGATCTTCTCGGGCCGTCTGACGCCGACCGAGGCGGGTGCCGCTGCTGTTGTCGTGACCATCCTGATGGGCTTCGGGCTCGGCACGCTGAAACTGGCCGACTTCCCGGCGATGCTGGTGAGTTCTGCAAAAGTCAACGGTGTGATCCTGCCGATCATCGCGTTCTCGGCGCCGCTTGCCGAGGCACTGGCGATCATGGGTGTGCCTCAGGGTTTCGTGACGTCCGTCACCTCGATGACTGACGAGCCCATGATCCTGATCCCCTTGATGATCGGTATCCTGATCTGCGCAGGCTGCGTGATGGAAACGACACCTAACATCGTGATCCTGGCGCCAATCCTGAAGCCGCTTGCCGATAATATCGGCATGAACGAGAT
>JBGCFK010000017.1:0-11870 GCA_045106875.1 Paracoccaceae bacterium
TCTCCTTGCCCCGCGGCGTCGCCATGCGGCGGTTGCCCAGATGCGGCTCGGGCTCGGACGCATAGCCCCAGTCATAGCGCTTCATGTTCATCGGGAAGGACAGCGCGCCGGGCATCTGGATCAGCGGACCCCAATCGGTCCCACCGAACTCCAACACCAGCACACTTTCGCCCGCCTCGGACAGGCGCGCCGCCAGCGCAGAGCCAGCCGAGCCGGAGCCCACGATCACATAGTCGGCCTGCATCAAAGCCACTCCCATCCCCACATCACTGCAACTGTAATAATCAATCCAACCGAGATGCTTGTCACAACAAACAATACGATCTTTGCCCATTCGGGCGTTTTCTCAAGCAGCGGGTCGCGGCGGGCGCTGCGCGGGACGAGGTCCGAGAGCTTTCGCTCGCCGGACATCGCCGCATCTAACTCGGCACGCAGAATTTCGGTGCGGCCAATCCCGGCGGGCGCCGCAACGCTATAATTCACAAAGCACCGATCACCGAAGCGTTCCACTGACCAGCCAGTGAAGTCGCGCCGTTCATCCGGTGCTTCATGCGTCATCAGACCATTCTCAGCGGCTCGTAGGAGACCATGACATGCTCGGCAAACGCAGGACGCTCGGTCAGGCGCTGATAGTAGGCGTCCAGATGCGGGGTCTCGGCCTTGTCGAAGGTGAGCGTCGCATAGCGGTAGAGGAGATGCCCGGTCCAAAGATCGGCAAAGGTGAAATCCGCACCCGCCAGCCACGGCCCCTGACCGATCCGCTGATCAAGCACCCGGAACAGGGGCTTGATCGCATCTGCCGCCACCTGCACAGTCTCTCCACCCTCACCAGCCTTGTGCTTCAACAATGACCAGAAGATCGGCTGGGCGAACATGGGTGCGACCGTGGCCTTGATCCACTCACACCAGACATCAAGCGCAGCCCGATCCTCCAGGCGTTCCAGCCAGAAGGGAGCAGAACCGTACTTCTCGCAAAGATACCGCGCGATGGCCCCGGATTCGAACATGACCAGATCACCATCGACCATCACCGGAACCCGGCCGTTCGGGTTCATGCGCAGATAGTCTGGCGTATCTGTCCCACCGTATTTGTGGCCAAAATCGAGGCGTTCATGTGCGAGGCCAAGCTCGCCTATGCACCACATGGCGAGCTGCACGTTGGACGATGTCGCCCGACCATAGATCGTTATCATCGAATACTCCCGTTCATTCCTTCGTGCGATGCGGCACCTACGCTTGCCCAAGCATCAGCCATAACACCAGCGCAACGCCACCCGAGATCGCCAGAATCAGACCGATCAGTGCAGGAACCGACAGGGTCATCTGCGTGTTCGCAATGTATGTCTGTTCAATCTCGTACAAGGACATCTCCTCGGCGGCAGCTTTCCTGAAGTCATCGGCGGAGATTTCCACCTCGCGCGTGCTGGAAGACCGCCCGATCCAGCGTCTTTCGATGATGGCGAAGAAGCGATTATCCTCTTCGACCAGCTTCAGCCGTCCGATCTTCATGGCTTTCGGCATCATGCCGTTGCCCGAAGGCTCTCGTAACTTACCATCACATGTGTCCTGTAGGCAGGGCGCTCTGTCAGCCGCGCGTAGTATGCATCGACATTGGGGGTCTCTGCCTTTGGAAAGTCCATTGTCATGTAGCGGTAGAGTACGTGGCCTGCCACGATGTCTGCAAAAGACAGCGCGGCACCGTTCAGAAAAGGCCCGTCTCCCAAGCGGGCGTCCAGCCGCGGCATCAGCGTCTTCAGCGCCTCGGCCCCGGCCGTCACCACCGCCATGTCGCGTTTGGCGTCCGTCGTGCGGACCAGTTGCCAGAACACCTTGTAGATAAGCTCGGGACTGATCGAGGTCTTGGTCCACTCGGCCCACATGTCCAGTTTGGCGCGCGCAGCGGGATCAGAGGGCCAGAACGCTTCGTTGCCGTACTGCGCACCCAGATAGCGGACAATCACCGGGCTTTCCCACAGCACAGTGTCTCCGTCTTGCATGACCGGGATAAGGCCGTTCGGGTTCATTGCCCGGTACTCGGGCGTGTCCGTGCCACCAAAGGCCCCACCATGGTCGATGCGTTCGACCTCGAGTCCCAGTTCGGTCACCGCCCACATGGCGGTCTGTACATTGGACGAGGTCGCTCGCCCCCAGATTGTCAACATCATTGCCTCCCGTCGTTCCATGGCTCGCGACGCTTCTTGGCGAGCGACATACCCTCTGTCGCAAACCTCTGCCGATCTTCCATGCGCCTATCAGGCATCTGCTTTTCACCCAATGGAGAAAATGGATGTTGCGATGGTGCGGGGAGTCCCGCTACGGTCCAAATAAAATTACCACGCAGAAGCTGGGGAGGCTGCCATGGAAATGACTGGCGAACGTACGATTGCCGCAGATCGTGGTGCTGTGTGGACAGCCCTGAATGATCCAGAGGTGCTGAAGGCCTGTATTCCCGGATGTCAGGAGATCGAGAAGACCTCGGATACGGAACTGACAGCCAAGGTGGTTCAGAAGGTCGGGCCTGTGAAGGCGACCTTCACTGGCGAGGTCACGCTGTCGGACATTGTGGAGGGCGAAAGTTACACGATCTCGGGCAAGGGCAAGGGTGGTGCCGCAGGCGGCGCGTCCGGCGGAGCCAAGGTGACCCTGGAAGACGTGCCCGAAGGCACGCGCCTTACTTATGAGGCCGAGGCCAAGGTCACCGGCAAGATAGCGCAACTCGGAGCGCGTCTGATCGACGGCTTTGCAAAGACGATGGCCGATCAGTTCTTCGACAAGTTTGCCGAGACCGTGGGCGGGCCTGTCCCGGCAGAGCCGGAAGCCGAAGTCGTCGAGGAAGA
Source organism: Paracoccaceae bacterium (assembly GCA_045106875.1). Lineage (GTDB taxonomy): Bacteria > Pseudomonadota > Alphaproteobacteria > Rhodobacterales > Rhodobacteraceae > Thermohalobaculum. The sequence goes on from JBGCFK010000017.1 coordinate 2,838, forward strand.
ACCGACCATCGGCCAACAGGTTGACGAAGCCGTGGAGAACATCAAGGACGCCGCCAGCGAGGCAATGGAGAAGGTGGAGAGCGCCACCCGTGGTGCCGCCAGTTCCGCCGCCGAAAAGATCAAGGCCGCCGAGCCTGAAAAGAAGGGTTTCTGGAGCCGTCTCTTCGGAGGCTGATCCGAATACGTTACAACAAAGACGACTAGGGAGAACATCACAATGCCAACAGTATCCATGACCGTGAACGGCAAGACCGTCTCGGGCGATGTCGAGGGCCGCACGCTTCTGGTCCAGTTCTTGCGCGAAAATCTTAAACTTACGGGCACCCATGTGGGCTGCGATACCTCGCAATGCGGCGCTTGCGTGGTGCATATCGACGGTGAAAGTGTGAAGTCCTGCTCGGCTCTGGCCGCAGCCTGCGACGGCGCGAACGTGACCACCATCGAAGGCATGGCCAATGCAGACGGCTCTCTTGGTACGTTGCAAAAGGCTTTCCAGGACAATCACGGCCTGCAATGCGGGTTCTGCACACCCGGCATGATCATGTCGGCAGCGGATCTTCTGCAGAAGAACGCGAACCCGTCCGAGACGGAAATCCGCGAATGGCTGGAGGGTAATATCTGCCGCTGCACGGGCTACCACAACATCGTAAAATCCATTCAGGCTGCGGCTCAGGCCAGCGCCTGACGCAGCAGATGGGACACAGGCATCATGAGGGATTTTCTGCTTCCCATGGCCGGTGCATTGATGGTCACCCTGATCGTGTGGTCTGCTATCGGTCCTTTGGTGCTGGCACATCTTCCGGTGCCGGACAGCATCAAGGGTCTGGCACAACTGGCCATCGGCATTGCCGCCTGCATGCTGACTTTCGACTTTCTCAGAAAGAAGCTGGGGTCAGGCGACTGACACCCGGCCAATCACAAAGCTCCGGCCTATGGTGGCACGGGGTACACTCAACACCAGGGAGTGAAACATGCCCAAAGATCTGATCGGCACCCCGGTCGTCCGCACAGAAGACGTGCGCCTCACCAGCGGCAAGGGCCGCTATACGGACGATTTCAACGTCGCGGGCCAGCATTTCGCCTATTTCGTGCGCTCGCCACATGCCCATGCCACCATCAAGGGCATCGACAAGTCCGCAGCCCTAGCAATGGACGGCGTCGTTGCAGTCTATGACGGGCACGAGCTTGTCGGCGACGGCATCGGTAACCTGTTCTGTGGATGGGGTATCACCTCGAAAGACGGCGAAGGCATGAAGATGGGCGCCTGGTCGGCGCTTGCGACAGACACCGTGCGCTATGTGGGCGATGCAGTAGCTGTTGTCATCGCTGACAGTCAGGCTCTGGCAAAAGACGCCGCCGAAGCGGTATCGGTCGATTATGACGAGTTGCCAATCGCCGCGACCATGGAAGCCGCCCTTGCATCAGGCGCGCCACAGATCCACCCCGAAGCCCCCGGCAACCTGATCTATGACTGGGAAATCGGGGATGCCGCCGCGACAGATGCCGCCCTCGCCTCCGCCGCCAAGGTGGTCGAGCTGGACATCACCAACAACCGGCTGGTCCCGAACCCGATGGAGCCCCGCGCGGCCCTGTCGATCTATGACGAGGCCGAGGATCACCTGACCCTCTACACAACGTCGCAGAATCCCCACGTGGCCCGGCTGGTCATGTCGGCCTTCTTCCAGATCGCACCCGAGCACAAGCTCCGGGTCATCGCGCCCGATGTAGGCGGCGGTTTTGGCTCGAAAATCTACATCTACCCGGAAGAAACCGTCTGCGTCTGGGCCTCCCGCAAGGCCCGCGTGCCCGTAAAATGGACCGCCGATCGTTCCGAGGCATTCATTACCGACGCGCACGGCCGGGACCATGTCACGACCGCGAAAATGGCGTTCGATGCGAACAACAAGATCACCGGGTTCAAAGTCAACACCAAGGCGAACCTTGGCGCCTACATGTCGCTCTTTTCTTCGGCAGTGCCCACGTATCTCTATGCGACGCTGCTCTCGGGCCAGTACCAGATCCCGAACATCTATTGCGACGTCAAGGCGGTCTATACCAACACGGTGCCCGTCGATGCGTACCGCGGCGCGGGCCGTCCCGAGGCGTGCTATGTCATCGAGCGGATGATGGAGAAAGCCGCCGGAGAACTGGGTGTCTCGCCCGCCGATCTGCGCCGCGCCAACTTCATCAAGGAGTTCCCGTATCAGACGCCTGTTATCATGGCCTATGACGCAGGCGACTTCGACGCGACACTGGATGCTGCAGAAGCGGGCGCCGATGTGGCAGGCTTTGCTGCACGCAAAGCGGCATCTGAGGCCGCGGGCAAGCGCCGGGGGCTTGGCTACTCGTGCTATATCGAGGCATGCGGAATCGCACCCTCGGCAGCCGTTGGCTCACTCGGCGCCGGCGTTGGTCTCTGGGAATCGGCAGAGGTCCGCGTGAACCCGGTCGGCACGATCGAGGTGATGACTGGCAGCCACAGCCACGGCCAAGGCCACGAAACGACCTTCGCACAAGTGGTCGCGGACCGGTTCGGCATCGGCATGGACAGCATCAAGATCGTCCACGGAGACACCGACAAGGTGCAGTTCGGCATGGGCACTTATGGCTCGCGGTCCGGTGCGGTAGGCATGTCTGCGATCTACAAGGCTCTCGACAAGGTCGAGATGAAAGCCAAGAAGATCGCCGCGCACCTGCTGGAGGCCTCGGAGGATGATATCGTCATCGAAGACGGAGCCGCCAAGGTTAAGGGCACGGACAAGCAGATCCTCTGGCACGAGATCGGCTTGGCGGCATATGTCGCGCACAACCTGCCCGAAGGCATGGAGCCTGGCCTCAAGGAGGCCGCGTTCTACGACCCGACCAACTTCACCTTCCCCGCAGGCACCTATATCTGCGAGGTCGAGGTTGATCCGGATACGGGCGTGGTCACGGTCGAGAACTTCACGGCTGCGGACGATTTTGGCCGGGTCATCAACCCGCTGATCGTCGAAGGCCAAGTGCATGGCGGCATCGCACAAGGCATCGGCCAGGCCATGCTGGAGGAGGCAGTCTATGACGCGGACGGTCAACTGCAGACCGGGTCTTACATGGACTACACCATGCCGCGTGCGGATGACCTGCCCAATTTCAAGGTCTCGACGCACGAGACGCTCTGCCCCGGCAATCCGCTGGGTATCAAGGGCTGCGGTGAGGCGGGAGCCATCGGCTCGCCGCCTGCACTGGTGAACGCTGTGCTGGACGCGCTGAAGGGCGACGGGGTCAGCCATATCGACATGCCAGTCTCGCCATCGCGGGTCTGGAAAGCAATGAACGGCTAATCGCAAGGGGCGGGTTTAGCGCTCGCCTCGCAGGGATGGAGAACCAACATGTACGACTTTGAATACCTCAAACCCGGATCGGTAGCCGAAGCTGTGGCGGCACTGCAATCCGAAGACGCAATGGCGCTTTCCGGCGGCCAGACCTTGCTTCCGACCATGAAGGCGCGGCTGGCACAGGCAACCAAGCTGGTCGATCTGAGCGGGATTGGCGATCTGTCGGGAATCTCGATGGATGGCGGCTCGGTGACTGTTAAGGGCGCAACCCGGCACGTCGAGGTCGAGCATTCAGCAGACGTCAAATCCGCCTTCCCTGCGCTCGCAGCACTGGCAGGCGGTATCGGCGATCCACAGGTGCGTAACCGCGGCACCATCGGTGGCTCGGTTGCGAACAATGATCCGGCGGCCTGCTATCCGGCGGCCTGCCTCGGCACTGGCGCAACCATCCACACCAACAACCGCACCATTGCGGCGGATGACTACTTCCAGGGCATGTTCGATACTGCACTGGACGAGGGCGAGATCGTCACCGGCGTGACCTTCCCGATCCCGCAAAAGGCCAACTACCAGAAGTTCGTCCAGCCCGCCTCGCGCTTCGCACTGGTCGGTGTGTTCGTCGCACAATATGCAGACGGCGTGCGGGTGGCGGTCACCGGTGCCTCGAATGAAGGTGTCCACCGCTGGACGGCAGCTGAGCAGGCACTGGCGAGCAACTTCTCGCCCGACGCTGTTCCTGCGGCCCCTGCCGCCGATAACATGATCGGCGACATTCACGGCACGCCAGAATACCGCGCGCACATTGTGCAGGTCATGACCAAACGGGCCGTCGCTGCCTGCTAGGCAAGTCAGAACTGAAGAAACCCACCCCGGCGGAGACAGATGCTCTTCGCCGGGGTTTGCTTCTGCGAACCGAAGAGAACGTGACCATGATCGGACGCTATGCGTTCGGGCCTTCCTGGGACGCAAGAACCACGTCTGGCTCCCCGACAACACCTTCGCAAAGGCGGGCGCCCGAGACACCGGCGGCCAATACCGCGCCGAACGCGCCAAGCTGACAGATGCCTATTCCGCGGATCAGATGAAGATGGACGCGCTGAACGAGAAGTACGACATTATCAATCTTCGAGGCGTATCCGAACGTGGCTGATCACATCCGGGCTTTACCACGGCGCCCGCTCTTCATAAGAACACAACATGAACTCGTATATGTTTTCACTTGGCGGGATCGAGTTGACCGCACTGCCCTCGGGCGCGCTCTGGATTGCGGCCGAGCGCCTGCTGGCAGTCTCTGATCTGCATTTGGGCAAGAGCGAGCGGCTGGCCCGGATAGGCGGGGCGCTGCTACCACCCTATGAGGTGCTGGAGACGCTGGATCGACTGGAGGCCGAGATATCCCGCCTTGCGCCCCGCGTACTGGTTTTACTGGGAGACAGCTTTGATGACAGTGCCGCCGTGATCTCGCTTGGTAATGAAGTTGCTGACCGGATCAATCGCCTTTCCGCGGGCCGTCATCTGATCTGGATCGCTGGCAACCATGACCCCGGCCCAACCGAACTTCCGGGGACGCATCTGGGCATGTACCGCTCCGGGCCTTTGACCTTTCGTCATATTGCAAAAACGGGTGCCGTGCCGGGCGAGGTCTCTGGCCACTACCATCCCAAGGCAAGATTGAGGATCCGGGGACAGTTCATCTCGCGTCCCTGTTTTCTTGCGGACAGGACCCGCGTGATCCTGCCGGCGTTCGGCACGTATACAGGCGGGCTGGACATGACGCATCCGGACGTCGCGAAACTTCTGGGCCCGGATGCTGTGGTGTTGATGACGGGTCGCCGTGTGACGGCCCTGCCCTATGGCGCCGCGGCCTGAGCCAGCGCGTCTCGTGGGGCCATGGAGCGCGGCGCCGCCTGCAGGATCCCGCGCAAAGTTCCCGCGGCGTAGGTGAACCCGACACCCAGCGCGATGGCCACGCAACCAACAGCCAGATACAGCCCGTCACCGCGTCCTTCCATCAGCGCTGACAAAGCCGCGCCGACCAGCGCAATCACGCCGACACCAATTGCACAGAACCCGGTGGTCACGACCCAGGTTCCGACACGGGCAGCTGCACCGATCTCGGGGCATGCGCCCGCCGCCTTGCCGATGATCGCCAACACAGTGGCAAGCGCACCAAGGCCAATGAAGCCGATTGCGAGAAAGATGAAGTCAGTCATGGCAGATCTCCTTTGCTGCCGGTGGGAATGTCAGAGATTGGTCAGCCGCAGCTCGTCATAGGGCCGCAGATGTTTCGAGATCCGCCGGGTCCGCGGCGGTGGCGGTGCGCTGACATGAAGTGCCAGAACCAGCGCCAGGATCAGAACCGATAGGCCGATATGCATGAGGTCCATTGTCGTCTTCTCCTTCAGTTGAAAATCTTGGGGTCGGTGCGGGGGGCCTCAGCAGGGGCAATCTTGCGGTACCAGGCCGCGAACAAAAGCGCCTCGATCGGGCCGACGATCAGACCAATCCCCGCATAGCCCGCAGCACTTTGTGTCGCGGCAGCGAAGCTGGCGTTGGAGAGAACCATCAGAACGGGCACGCCCAGCGGGATCAGCAGCGCAGCGGCAATCAAGGCGTAGCCGGTGATGCGGCCGAGGTCCGGCGCCTTGCCAACGCTGTCAGGTCCGTGCCGGATTGCCAGCCACGCCGCAGGCAGGCCGAGGCATATGTAACCTGGCAAGCTCATCACTGCGGTTATGACGCTGATCAACAGGCCTCCATGCAGTGCGACCACCCCCGCTGCGGCCAATGTCAGCGGAGCAAGGAAGGCCGCCAGAATGAAAGCCCGCAAATCTACACGGTGTCGGGCATCCGTTGTGTGTTGAAGAGTCACTCTTGCAGCTATCTCAGTCATTTCTGTACTCCCAGAAATTTTAGTGCAAAAAAATTCAGGCGCCCGCTATCCAGATTTCGGCAGGTACCTCGCAATCCGCGCGCCCAGCTTCAGCATCGTCAACTGCGTGCCGCGCGGCAGGCGGGCCATCTGGCTGTACCAGGTGTCGAACATCTGCATGACCTCCAGTGTCTCTTGCATGCGCTGGGTCACCTCGGCGGGTGTCTTGCCGTCGCTCTCGGCCAACGCGGTCGAATGCTCCACCGCCGAGATCGTCGGTACGAACTCGCGATTGCGTCGTCCCTCGACCACCAGCCGCACAACCTCGAACATGTCGCGTTCTGCGGTGAAGTGGTCCCGCCTGTCTTTCAGCTGACGCGACACCCGGATCAGCCCCCAGCCCTGAAGTTCCTTGATGGCAGTCGAGACGTTTGAACGGGCAAGCCCCAGCGTCTCGGATATTTCGTCCGCAGGCAGCGGGTCCGAGGACAAGTGCAGCAACGCATGCACCTGAGCGACAGATCGGTTCACGCCCCAGCGTGTACCCATCTCGCCCCAGTGGAGCACAAAATCCTGCATCGCGGGTGTCAGGTTCATCACTGTATCCTGTTATTTCTGTCATGACTGAAATAAACGCATCCCTTGAAGTAGTCAAACCTCCAGACCGCGGCATTTCGGCCTTCTGCATGACCCAACCGCCCTGTCATCTCAGTCCGGCCCCGACAAAACTGAATGTCTTGAAGACTGAATGGTCAGGGAGGTAGGCATAGGGATGACAGACTCATGCCCCGAAACCAAGACGATCGCTGCTCCGGCGCCAGGCTGGTGGCGCAGGTTCGGGCTTGCGCTGGCCATTGCGCTGGCTCTGCCGCTTGTCGCACTGGGCATGAAGTTGTTTGCCGAAGGGCTGACACCCGAAAGCGTATGCGCCCTGTGCACGCCTCCAGGCACGACCAAAGGCCTCGATCGCCCACCAAAGACGGCAGCACACATCCAGGATTGGGTGGACTACACAGCCGCGCTGGTGCCGAACATGAGCAGTCAGGAACTCACCTTCGAATGGGACCGGCCAGAGGATGAACGAGCGAAGGGTCTCAAGCGTTCGATGTTGCAACTTGCGGCCGAGGATATGCAGGCCCGCTATGCCTTTGCGATTCCGGCGATCCTGCTGATCCTTGTCAGCGTCCCGGTCGGAATTGCAGGGTTGCTTTTGCTGCACAGGGCAGCTTTCAGATGGCAGTCAAGCGCCCTTGGTCTCGCTGGGCTCGCCGCAATCATCGGCTTCTTCTATCAGGACAGCCATCCCGTTCGCCTGTTCGTTGCCGAACACCTTCTCGGGCGCGCGGCTTTGGCATCGCAGGAAGCCGATTCCGCCTACCCGTTGCTGACGCCCGAAACCTGGGAGCTGGCGTTCCTGGGCGTGGATCTGGCAACCGTGCTGGCGATGTCAGGTACAGCGATCATCATTGCCCTATTCACATGGCTTGCGGTTGCCGATCCAGGCGGCGAGGGCGCGAAGGCACGCATCATAAGCCGGGCCCGTTCGTTTAAACTGGCGTTGGGATTGGGGTCGCTGGTGTTGATCCTTGCCGTCGCCACGGCACATGAATTGCTGAACTGGTCCGCAGTTCTGCTGGCGCCGGACCCACGGGCCGCTGTGGAAAGCCTCGCCTCTTCTGCGGGCCTGTTCTGGGGTGTGCAATACTCGCTGGTCCTGGTCGTGGTCGCCATCCCTGCCGCGATTTCGATCCAGTTGGACCTGCGCAGGCTTGCTGTCGGGGAAGATGCAGATGCGCTTGCCCGGGTGACGAGGGATGCAGGGTTCGATTTTGATATCCGGCAGAGCCTGATGACCCTGCTGACCTTGGCCGGTCCGCTTTTGACAGGACCGGCGCTGGACATGTTGAAAGCGGTTGCAGGCGGCTAGACCTGCGGGCTCAGGCCGTGAGGCCTTCGGGTTCCGGCAGACCGTTCGAGCGGCAGCACGCCGTCAGCGTATTGGCCAGCAGGCAGGCAATGGTCATCGGACCAACCCCGCCCGGCACAGGCGTGATCGCGCCCGCAACCTCGGCACAGCTTTCGTAATGGCAGTCACCCACCAGTTTCGTCTTGCCTACCTTTTCCGGGTCTGGATGCGGGATGCGGTTGATGCCCACGTCGATCACAGTGGCGCCCGGTTTGACGAACTCGCCCGTGATCATCTCGGGCCGACCCACGGCAGCCACCAGAATGTCGGCCTCGCGGCACACCGCCTCGATATCCTTGGTGCGCGAGTGCGCCACGGTCACGGTGCACGAATCCTTCAGCAGCAGGTTGAACATCGGCTTGCCCACAATGTTCGACCGCCCGACCACAACCGCATTCATCCCCGACAGGCTGCCATGCTGTTCGCGCAGCATCATCAGGCAACCCAGCGGCGTGCACGGCACCATCGACTTCTGCCCCGTCCCCAACAGCCCGACATTCGAGATATGGAACCCGTCGACATCTTTCGCAGGATCAATGGTGTTGATCACGATCTCGGAATTCATGTGATCCGGCAGCGGCAACTGCACCAGAATGCCATGGATCGCCGGATCGGCGTTGAGTTCGCCGATGACTTTCAGCAGCTCGTCCTGTGTCGTATCGTCTGCCAGTTCGATCTTCTGCGAGTGCCGCCCGAGTTCGTTGCACTTTCGATCCTTCGAACGCACGTAAGCACGCGAGGCCGGATCATCCCCGACCAGCACAACCGCGAGACCGGGCTTGATCCCCTTCTCCCCCAAGGCCGCGATGTCAGCTTTGCATTCTTCTAGCACTTGTTCTGCGATCTGTTTTCCGTCGATGAGTTGCATGGTTTAATCAGTG
>JBGCFK010000170.1:0-9456 GCA_045106875.1 Paracoccaceae bacterium
AAGCGGCGCAGCACAAGCCACCAACAGCAGCAGCACGGAAATGAAACGCAGATCCATCGTTTATCGTCCCACTGATGACGGACAGGATCAAGCCAGACCAAGCCGAAGCAAAGGCATTGCACAGCGTTGCCACTCGACTACCGCACGTGTGGGTGCCATACGCTGAGGTCCGACGTGCCAGAGAGATGGAACTCACTCCATGCCAGATAATGCGATCGAGGTCCGAGGGCTCCGGAAGATCTATGGTGCTGCCGGTCAGGCACCGAAGGAGGCCTTGAAGAGCGTCGATCTGGATGTGCCCACTGGTTCGGTCTTCGGGTTGCTGGGACCAAACGGCGCCGGAAAGTCAACGTTCATCAACATCCTGGCAGGGTTGGTTGTGAAGTCAGCAGGCTCGGTCCAGATTTGGGGATTTGATCAGGACGTCAATCCACGCCAATCGCGGGCGGCCATTGGGGTCGTCCCGCAGGAATTGAACCTGGATGCGTTTTTCTCACCATTCCAAGCGCTTGAGGTGCAAGCAGGGCTCTATGGGGTGCCAAAGGCTGAACGACGTACGGCCGAGATCCTTCAGGCCGTCGGACTGGCAGACAAGTCTCACGCATATGCCCGGTCGCTGTCAGGCGGGATGCGGCGACGGCTGTTGGTCGCCAAAGCACTCGTCCACAATCCGGCAGTGCTGGTGCTGGACGAACCAACGGCCGGCGTGGACATCGAGCTGCGTCAGATGTTGTGGGCTTACGTCCGCGAGTTGAATGACCGCGGTACAACGATAATTCTGACGACACACTATCTGGAAGAGGCCGAAGCTATGTGCGATCGGATCGCCATCATCAACCATGGCGAGGTCGTAGCCTGTGACGACACGCCTGTGTTGTTAGGACGGCTCGATGCCAAGACACTCTTGCTACGGTTGTCCGACACGCTTTCGAAGGTTCCGGACTTTGGTACCGGTATCAAGGCGACTCTTCGCGAGCCTACTTTACTGTCACTTACCTATTCACGTTCCCGGATTGCTGCGCCAGAGCTGTTGGCGCGAGCTAGCGCAATGGGTCTGAGCGTCACGGACATCACCACTGAAGAACCGCATCTGGAAGAGGTCTTTCTGGCCCTGACCAGCAGCCAAGCACCCTGATTTTCTCAGGATATCAGCTTCTTGACGATACCAGTCGAGATATCGCCCACCATATACCGAACCTGATCCGTTCGGGACAAAGCCGGCGGATCCGTCCGGGAATACCCCTCCCAACCACGATCAGCCCAACGGTCGAACAGTGCCTGATCAAGCGCATTCTCGTCCTCGATCCGCTGACGCATTTCGAACGGCAGATCCGCAGCAATCAACCGACGCTTTGGTGTCACGTTCTGCGCAGTTACAGCGTCAGGAATGTCCATCTCACGGGAGATGCCCCCGATCATCTGATCCGCCATCCGGTAACTGCCAACGAAGTGAAACCGGGCAAGCCGTCGTTCCAGAAAACGCAATCGGTCCGCTGAAGACAGCCGATAGAGCGCAGGCACGCCTTGTTCGAAATATCGGTTCAGCAGGAAACGACTGACGGGATTGCGTCGCTGCCCAGCATACCAGCGTTCGAACGGGGGCGGCTCGGCGCCCCAGCCTTCTTCAAACCGGGTCCAGCGATAATTGTAGAAGCTGAGAAGAAAGCCAGTGGGGTCGCGGATCAGCACCGACTCGCGAATCTCGGCACCGGGGAAGAGAGCGCGCATGCCAGTACTGAGCGAATGGCCCGAGACGGCCCGCACGGTCTCCATATCCTGTGGTCGCAGCCTAGGGTAACGGTTGCCAAGCACATTGCGCAGCGGGTTCTCCCAACGCGGTGCATAGATGTACGCTTCACCCAAGTGGGCGCGAAAGTGGCCCTCGACCGTGGTTCCAGCGCATTTTGGCACGTGAAGCAGGAAATGGACGATGCGTGCCATACGCGACTTCTAGCCTGCGCCGGCCGGGGCGGCAATCCGGCTTAACGCTTCAACTTTGCGGTTATCTCTGCACCGTCCAGCGGAGCGATGGGCGCACCACGCCCCGGCGATGGATCGTAGTTGAAGATGCCGAAATCATTGCCATAGATGTCCAGCATTATGTGCTGCGCAAGATCGTCAAAGTAGTCTTCTATTGGATGGGCGCGTTTGGGCCCGTGCCCTTCGCTTTCGTTGAAACGTGGCAGGTTCTCCAGATCAGCATTGTGCGCAACCGACACACGACTCAAGACAGCATTGATGCCTTCATTGAACGTCTCCGTTGGGAAGACGATGTCATATCGACCACCATTGTTCACCAGCGTGGCCGCATGGCCCGCCATTGGTGCCCAATGGATATCCGGGTGCATGGGATGGCGAAACTTGATGGTGTCACGCACGAACAGAAGGAACTTGCGGAACGCCTTGATCTGATCGAACTCGTCATCCGGGTTCTCACCGATCTCCATTTCGTAGTGCTCGCAGATCATAGGCACCATGTCGCCGCGATACCGGTTGCCCGAGCGCTGGATCCCGCAGACCTTGTCCAGAAAGCAGGACAGGATGCGCGAGTAGGGATTGCGGACGCAGGTAAAGCTAAGCGCCTTGCCCTCCTGAACCGCGGTTGAAATGGCATCGCGCGCACGGTCTTTGTCGGAATTGCCGTTCCACTTCCACAACCCATCTTTGGCATCGTGGATGTCACCGTCGAAGAACTCGCCATTATCCCCGTGGAACAGAATCTGCCCGATCGTCGAGCACGCACATTTCGGCACAACCCGATAGATCAGGTTTCCAGAAGTGTTCACCCAGGTGCCGGGATATTCCATCGTCGAGAACTCCTTGTGCCCACATTCTATGGGGCATTCAGTTACAAAAGTGAAACCAAGCCTGTGTCAAGATTGCGAAGCGTTAACCCATGCCTTGCATCTTGCGCATGGCGACGGCTTGCGGCATCCCTCAGAGGCCGGATGACGTCGGGTTTCTTACGGCAAGCATCTACAGGCCAGAATGGCAAAGATCGCATTCCTCTTGCTGGTCCACAAGGATCCTGACCGGGTCATCGCGCAAACGCGCGCCCTGACAGTGCATGGCGATGGGGTAGCCGTGCATGCGGACGCCCGGATGCCCCGCTCAAGCTTTATGCGAATCAGGGCCGAGCTAAAGGACAATCCCAATGTCACCTTCGCTCGCCGTGTGAAATGCGGTTGGGGTGAATACTCGCTGGTGCAGGCCAGCTTGAACCTGATACGCGCCGCGAAGGGGTCATTCCAGGATATCACGCATTATTTCCTGATCTCAGGCGACTGTTGTCCGACCAAGTCACGCGGCTATATCGACCGCTTTTTGACAGATGGTCGTGATCATATCGAAGCGCACGACTTCTTCGATACGAATTGGATCAAAACAGGGATGAAGCGCGACAGGCTCGTATTTCGTCACTGGTTCAACGAGCGCAAGCACAAATGGTGGTTCTACAGCTCGCTGAATCTCCAACGATGGTTGCGCTGGGAGCGGCCTCTGCCCAAGGGGGTCCCGGTCCATATCGGTTCACAATGGTGGGCGCTTCGAGCGGACACAGTCGACCGAATTCTGGCGTTCCTCAAGGATCGCCCGGACGTGCCCCGCTTCTTCCGCACTACATGGATCCCAGACGAGACATTCTTCCAGACGATGGTTGCCCACCTCGTCCCGCGCGAGGAGATCACCGGATGCCCGCCGACAAGTCTGTTGTTTTCGGACTATGGGATGCCCGTTGTCTTCCAGGCGGACCATACGGCTTTCCTGCGCGCCCAAGCCGAGCCCTTTGCACGCAAGATTTCAGCGAATGCCACATCTATGCACTGGGAGTTGCTGGATGGGTTCGCGCACTGGGACGCGGACAGACCGGAGGGCGGGTCAAGCCCTGCGCTCTATGGATATCTGGCAGGGCGTGGGCGTCGAGGGCAACGCTATCGCAGGCGCTTCTGGGAGCGTGCCATCGGGGCGCGCCGCGGAGCCGAGGTGCTGATCGTATCGGCCAAACTCTGGCATGTCGGAACCGCCATCGAACGGGCGGCGGCGGGCATGCTTGATCTGCCGCATCTGGGCTACGTGTTCGACGAGGACAAGGATCTTGGGCTTGATCTGGGCAATCTTGAACACGGGCTTTTCAAGCGCAACCAACACCGGCACGCCTTCTTGAACCTCGTCTTTGACGCTCTTGGCTCAAACCGGTTGATCCTTGCCATTGATCCTGGCCGCATGGACGTGATTGACGACGTGGCTGGACTGGCCGGCGAAGTGCGAATCCTGCTGGTCGAACGTCCCTTGACTGACAATCACCTGCGCGACCATGCCCGGCGCACGGGGCTGATCTCGGATCACTCAGGCGACTTTGAAGAACGCGAAGTTCTTACAGCGCTCCGTCATGAATTCAACGCCACCACGCGGGACCTACGCGACCGCTATCGTGGACAGATCTTCACGAACAGCCTCGACGCCACACGGGATGACAATATCACCGAATTGGGGCATTTCTTGCGCGTAACGCGCCCACGCGCCGAAGCCGTGGTCCGCGAAGCCGAGAAGTTCCAGCAGTGACGGAGAAGCCGATGAGCTACAGCTACGATGACCAGAACGTGTTCGCGAAGATCTTGCGCGGCGAGATCCCGAACAAGACGGTGCTGGAGACAGATCACTCGCTTGCATTCGCGGATATCCAACCACGCCGCCCTGTTCATGTGCTGGTGATCCCCAAAGGGCCTTACGTGAACTGGGATCATTTCGCCGCTGAGGCTTCGGACGCAGAGATCGCAGACTTCACTCGTGCAATTGGCACAGTCGCCACTCAAGCTGGCGTGGCCGAGGACACGGGCGGCATGGGCTACCGGCTAATTTCGAATGCAGGGCCAGACGGCGTGCAGGAAGTCCCGCATCTGCATGTGCACCTGCTGGGCGGCGCGGTGGCCGGACCAATGCTGAAAGCACAGGAGACCTGAGCGCCTATGGCTGACCTGTTGCAGAACCCCGCCGACAGGGCGCTTGTCCTGTTCTCAGGCGGACAGGACAGTGCCACGTGCCTCGCTTGGGCGCTTGAGCGTTTCGGTCATGTGGAAACACTCGGCTTCGACTATGGGCAGCGCCACCGTGTTGAGCTGGATCAACGCAGCGCCGTGCGCGATGGCCTGTTGGCTTTCCCATGGGGCAACCGACTGGGCACGGACACGGTGCTTGATTTGCCTACTCTTGGACAAATTGGCGAAACTGCCATGACCTCCGAAGTCGCGATCGAGATGGGCGATAACGGGCTACCTACGACTTTCGTGCCCGGACGCAATCTCCTGTTCCTCACCTTCGCTGGCGCGCTGGCCTATCGTCGCGGGATAAAGCATATTGTCACGGGCGTATGCGAGACTGACTATTCCGGGTATCCTGATTGTCGCGACGATACGATGAAGTCGCTGCAGGCGACGCTGAACCTCGGCATGGAAACCCGGCTTGTGCTGCACACACCACTGATGTTCGTGGACAAGGCGGGAACATGGAACATGGCAGAGGAGTTGGGCGGTCAGATGCTGGTGGATCTCTTGGTAGAGGCCACGCATTCCTGCTATCTCGGTGATCGTGTACAACGCCACGTGTGGGGCTATGGGTGCGGGACCTGCCCTGCTTGTGTATTGCGTGCCTCTGGCTGGGCAAGGTGGACCGACGCATGACCTATTCGGTCAAGGAGATATTCTATACGCTGCAAGGCGAGGGCGTGCATGCGGGCCGCCCGGCAGTGTTTTGCCGGTTTTCCGGGTGCAATCTCTGGTCGGGGCTTGAACGTGACCGGGCAACCGCCTTCTGCCGCTTCTGCGACACGGACTTCGTCGGGACGGACGGCGTAGGCGGTGGCAAGTTTGCAGAGGCTGCGACATTGGCCAGTTCAATTGCCGCACACTGGCCCGAGAACGCGCCTAATCGGTTTGTTGTCTGCACAGGCGGCGAGCCGTTGCTTCAACTGAACCCAGCCCTGATCTCGGCTCTGCACCAGCGCAGCTTTGAGATCGCTGTCGAAACAAATGGTACCATCGTCGCGCCCGCTGGTATCGACTGGATTTGTGTCAGCCCAAAGTCGACCGCACCACTGGTTCAGACAACTGGCGATGAGCTGAAACTGGTCTACCCCCAAACTGATGCAATGCCGGATCGGTTTGTGGACTTGGCGTTCAAGCATCACCTTCTCCAGCCGATGGATGCACCCGAGATCGCCAGGAACACAACCTCCGCGATCGAGTATTGCAAGGCCGACCCACGCTGGAAACTCTCTATCCAGTCGCATAAATCGCTGGGGATACCCTGAGACGACCTGCCTCTTGACCCAGGCGCGCGTGCATGACATCACCCGCGGCCGTCAATCAGAGTCGTATAATGATCGAGATCTTCAAGGAATTCACCTTCGAGGCCGCTCACCAGTTGGGTGCGAATGTCGAACCTGGCCACCCCTATGCGAATCTGCACGGGCACTCTTTTCATGCTCGGATCGTGTTGCGAGGCGAGCCGGATCCCGAAACCGGTTGGGTCGCGGACTTTGCCGAAATTGATAGAACGCTTGCACCAATCCGCGAAACACTGGACCATGGATATCTGAATATTGTTGAGGGGTTGGGCCTGCCGACGCTGGAGAATATCACCAGCTATATCTGGACACGCGCCGCACCTGAACTTCCGGGCCTCTACTCAGTCACCGTGCGTCGCGGCACATGCGGCGAGGGCTGCACGTACTACGGCGACTGACTTTGATGGAACAACAGCCGCAAACACCAGAATGGAATCTTTTCACGACGAGTGAAAAGCCAGTTTAATCCCGATCCCCAACGTGCCCCTTGTTCTCGCCCACGTGAGCTCTGTGCAGCAATACGTGGTCGAGCAGCACGCATGACATCATCGCCTCACCCACGGGAACAGCCCGAATTCCAACACAGGGATCATGGCGTCCCTTCGTCACAATCTCCGCCTCACGCCCCGCCTTGTCGACAGTCGCACGCGGCGTGAGAATCGAACTGGTCGGTTTCACAGCGAACCGCACCACCACATCCTGTCCAGTCGAGATACCGCCCAGGATACCCCCCGCATGATTGCTATCAAACCGAGGTCCATCATTGCCCCAGCCCCTCTCGTCCGCATTTTCCACGCCTGTCAGACCGGCTGAGGCAAAACCGTCACCGATCTCGACACCCTTCACCGCGTTGATCGACATCATCGCGGCCGCCAAATCCGTATCCAGCTTGGCGTAGATCGGCGCACCAAGGCCCACGGGCACACCGGATGCCACAACCTCGATGACGGCACCAACGGAATTGCCGGATTTGCGCAGGCCATCAAGATAGACGGCCCATTCTTCGGCAGCAACTGGGTCGGGGGTCCAAAAGGGATTGGTCTCCACTGTCTCCCAATTCCAACGCGCGCGATCGATGGAGTGTCGCCCCATTTGCACCATGCACCCCCGAACAGCCAACTCCGGCAGAAGTTCGCCTAGCACCTGGCGAGCTATGCCGCCCGCTGCGACCCGTGCCGCGGTTTCCCGCGCCGAAGACCGCCCACCCCCACGATGATCCCGGATGCCATACTTCATCCAGTAGGTGTAGTCCGCATGCCCGGGGCGGAACTTGTCGACAATGTCACCGTAGTCCTTCGACCTCTGATCCTGATTACGTATCATCAGTTGGATCGGGTGGCCGGTGGTCAGACCCTCGAACACACCCGACAGGATCTCAACTTCATCAGCTTCGCGCCGTTGGGTGGTGTACTTGTTTTGCCCGGGCTTGCGTCGGTCCAGCCAGTGCTGCAAATCCTCTGCATTCAGCCTGACGCCCGGCGGACAACCGTCTACAGTGGCGCCGAGCGCTGGCCCGTGGCTCTCGCCCCAGGTCGTTACGCGGAAGATATGTCCAAACGTATTAAATGACATGGTCTTCCCTCAGCGAGTTCACAGACAATAAAAACCCTGCCCAGGCGTCGCCCGGGCAGGGTAATTGAAATACGTGAATCGTCAGGCTTCCTTGCGCTTGACCGGAGCCCAGAGTTTTTTGTTCGTGTAGTAGAGTAACACCGCCAGAATGATGATCATCAACAAGTTACGGAGACCCGCATCCTTACGCTCGACCATCTTCGGCTCAGCTGTCCACATTAGAAAAGCCGACACGTCTTCTGACATCTGCTCTACCGTCGGGGCTGGTGCCTCCAATGCCTTACCCGTGTCACCTCCGTGGTCCCCATCACCAGCTGCGGCATAAACGGTGTATTCGACTAGGTCTTCACTCAGTGGAGGTGGCATGGAAATCCATGATCCTGGTGCCTTGCGGCCGATCTCGACGCCATCTTCGTCGAAGATTTTGCACTCTTCAGGGTAACCGCCGGGCGCAAATGCTTCATTATACCAGCCATCAATGTCTGCATCACCAGCACATTCTGGCGTATCCACATAGCCAGTCATCAGCGAATAAATGTATTCCGGGCCACCGATGCCCTTGCGCAATTGGTTGATCAACAGGCCCGCAGGACCATGAAAACCGGCTCGCGCTTTCGCCATGAGGCTCAAGTCAGGAGCGTTCTGGCTGGTGACAGGCGGAAACTTGTCGGTCGCCTTGCCTTGGCGCATATCGCCATATTCGGCCGCTTCCTGCCGCTCCCCATCGGTATCGATGAACGGCTCACCGACCTCGGCAGGAATCTCGTATAGCGCAGCCAACGCCTTGATCTGCTCGTCTGGCAGTTCCGGACCGCCCTGTTCGCCCAGACTGCGAAACGAAACGAACTTCATTCCGTGGCAACTCGCGCAAACCTCTTGAAAGACTTGCAAACCACGCTGCAACTGCAGCCTGTCGAAAGTCCCGAACGGCCCCTCGAAGCTGAACGCCGGGTCGTGGATCACCGTCTTTCCACCCGCGGCAAAAGCCGCCCCGGGTGCAATCAACGCCGCGGCCACCAGCGCCGGGAAGATACGTGTCTTAAGCATCACTCTCTCCTTAGCACCCGATCATTCGGCCGGGGTGGCCGCCGCTTTCGGCGGGTAGTGGGCGTCAAAATCGGCTTCGATCGTTTCCGGCTGTTCCATTGGTTTTTCCGTGATGCCCAATAGCGGCAGGATCACCAGGAAATATGCGAACCAGTAGACGGTCGCGAACAGCGAGATTGTCGCGTACGGCTCTTCAGCAGGCATAGCGCCCAACCACATCAGCAGGAAGAAATCGAACACCAGAAGCCAGAACCACCACTTGAACTGCGGGCGATACTTGCCTGAACGCACGCGACTCGTATCAAGCCACGGCACGATGGCAAGCACCGCGATGGAGCCAAACATCGCAAGAACTCCACCAAGTTTGCCATCGATCGGCAGGATCTGGATGATCCAAAGATCATCCGTAATGGCACGCAGGATCGCGTAGAATGGCAGGAAGTACCACTCGGGCACGATGTGCGCAGGCGTCGAAAGCGGGTTCGCTTCGATATAGT
>JBGCFK010000171.1:0-3102 GCA_045106875.1 Paracoccaceae bacterium
GTTCAGATCGAATACGACGTTGAGACGGGTGGTGCGCAGAAAGCTGTGCAGCTGCCGTTCATCATGAACGTCATGTCGGATCTGAAGGGTAAACAGCAGGAAGGCGAAGAGGCCGTTCCTGTAGAGAACCGGGACTTTGACGAGATTGATGTCTCGTCGTTTGAAGACTACCTCCGCGATACGAAGCCGCGTGCCGCATTCATGGTAGATAACAAGCTGGGTGGCGAAGGCGAACAATTGTCAGTTGATCTTACCTTCACGTCGATGAAGGACTTCACGCCCGGTAAGATTGCCGAACAGGTTGCGCCCCTGAAAGAGCTGATGGATGCCCGGAACGAGCTTAAATCCTTGCTGACCTTCATGGACGGGCGTCAGAACGCCGAGAAGGCGATCAAGGAATTGCTGCAGAATGAAACCCTTATGAAGTCTTTGGCTGCGTCTCAGGGCGCCGATGCCGATCAGAAGGGCGAGGGAGAGTAACCAATGGCTGAGAATCAGACAGCGGATGCAGTCGAACCTGGCTTTGAGTCGATTGACCAGTACGAGGCGCTTCTGAAGCGGGATTTCAATCCTAAAAGCGACAAAGCCGAGACCGAGGTAAACAAGGCGGTACGTACCCTTGCGGCGCGTGCGCTGGAAAAGGCGGATGTTGTCCCTGAACAGGTGGTCAATACCATCAAGGACCTGATCCGTGAGATCGACGGCAAGCTGTCCGAACAGGTCAACGAGATTCTGCACAACTCGGAATTTCAGCAGTTGGAAGGCGCTTGGCGCGGCTTGAAGTTCCTCTGCGAACGAACCGAAACGGGCGCTGACCTGAAGATCAAGGTCATGAATATCTCGAAGAAGGAACTCTATAGCGAGCTTCAGAAGTATCCCGGCACGGATTGGGATCAGAGTCCTTTGTTCCAGCAGATCTACGAACGCGCATACGGCACTCTTGGCGGCGAGCCCGTGTCCTGCATCGTCGGAGACTATCACTTCGATCATACTGGTACGGATGTCGATGTCCTCGCCGACATGGCGAAAGTGGCTGCTGCCGCACACGCTCCATTCATCGCAGGCGCCAGCCATACATTGTTCGATCTGGACAGCTGGGCCGACCTGCCGAACAAGAAAGAACTGGCGACACTGATGACAACGCCGCCCTACATGGAGTGGCGTGGTCTGCGCGAGAAAGAGGACAGCCGGTATATCGGATTGGCCTGTCCACGATTCCTTGCCCGGCGCGCCTATGGCCCGAACAACCCGGTTGATGAGTTCGACTTTGTCGAGGAAACCGGCGGCGCCGACGCGTCCAAATTCTGCTGGGCAAATTCGGCCTATGCGATGGCGACCAACATCACGCGTGCCTATAAAAGCTATGGATGGTGCGCCAAGATCCGCGGTGTGGAATCAGGCGGCGCGATTTCTGATCTTCCGACGCATACCTTCAAGACCGAAAAGGGCACATGGGCAGACCAATGTCCGACCGAGATCTCGATCACGGACCGGCGCGAGAAGGAAATGGCAGACCTGGGCCTGATGCCGCTGCAGTATCAGCTCAACTCGAACCTCGCTGCATTCATCGGCGCGCAGTCCCTGCACAACCCGCCGAAATACGATGACAGCGAAAAGGGCCGGGAGGCGACCAAGAACGCCGCTCTGGGCGCGCGCCTGCCCTATATGTTCGCCTGCTCACGCTTCGCGCACTTCCTGAAGCACATGGTCCGGAACAAGATTGGCAGCCACATGGAGCGCGACGACATGCAGCGCTGGCTCGGCGGCTGGATCCAGAACTACGTGAACAATGATGCAAGTGCTGACGAAACCAAGAAGGCTCGTCGTCCCCTTGCAGGCGCGTCTGTTGAAGTCGGTGAAGACCCCGAGAATCCGGGGCAGTACGACGCCAAGTTTTTCCTACGCCCCCACTACCAGTTGGAGGGCGTCAATGTTTCGTTGCGCTTGGTTTCAAAACTCCCGTCTGATGCGCAGTGAAAACCCCGTAGCCGGCAGGAGGCCGGCTGCTCCCCCAACCTGCAGAACCTATGGAGACTGACAAATGGCAGTTGATGCACTTCTGAAGATTGAAGGTAAGAATATCAAAGGTGAGTCGAAGATTGACGGCCACGAGGACGAGATTGACATCTACTCTTGGGCTTGGGGCATGACACAGTCTGGCACCTTCCACACCGGTAAAGGTGGTGGTGCTGGTAAGGTCAATGTTCAGGATCTGACCGTGACCAAGTTCGTCGATAGCTCGACACCGGACTTCATGATGCACTGCTGTAACGGCGCGCACATCCCGTCGGCAAAACTGACGATCCGCAAGTCTGGTGAAAAGCCGATCGACTATGTGGTCATCGACATGACGAAGCTGATGGTGACCTCGGTTCAGCCAGCCGGCAACCCAGGCGACGAGCTTGTGATGGAACAAGTCACGTTCAACTTTGCTGAGTTCAAGATCACCTACACGGCGCAGGCCGATGATGGTTCGGCAGACGGCCAGTTCGACTGCGGCTGGAACGTCGAGAAGAACGTCCCGGCCTGATCGGGCTACAAGACCAATTGGCACGGGACGGACACGTTCCACCCCGTGCCATATTCGACGCATGCCGACCTGTTGCGCCGGACAAGAACTTCGAGGATTGTCTCATGACCCGCAAGGCGGCAGAAGCTGCACTGGCCTCTGGCGATCTTGATGGTTGCCGCGCTGCACTTTTCGAGGCTGTGCGGGAAAACGCAGCCGACCCAGAATTGCGCAGTTTCCTCTTCCAGTTCTGTTCTCTCATCGGTGATTGGACGCGTGCGTCTAAGCAACTCAACGTTTTGGGAGAGTTGAAGCCCGACGCTATGGATCTGGTGGCTGACTACAAGGTTGCCATCCAGGCTGAACGCATACGAGCGGCTGTCTGGGCAGGCGAAGTCACGCCTCCGGTATTTGGTGAGCCGCGGGACTGGTTGGCTCAACTGATCCAGGCTCAGACCTTTGAGGCCCGCGGGGAAGCACAGGCCGCGCATGATCTGCGCGAGGCCGCGTTTGACGCCGCCACGGCGGATACGGGCAGGCTGAATGATGAGCCCTTCACTTGGTGCGCAGATGCCGACACGCGGCTGGGCCCG
>JBGCFK010000172.1:0-6656 GCA_045106875.1 Paracoccaceae bacterium
CAGACGCATCCCGCCCGGACCTGGATCCTTGATTGTCATGGAGAGGGTGATGCCCTCGTCTGGCTGAAGGCGTATCGCCAACACATTTGGGGGCGTTTGGCCGGAGGTCTCGGGAAATATGGCATGCGGGGGTGCCCGAAAAGCGACGGCGATCTCGGAAACCCGATGGCGCAGGCGCTTGCCCGTACGCATGTAGAACGGAACACCAGCCCAACGCCAGTTCGCCACTTCTGCTTTCAGTGCGACGAAACTCTCTGTGCGGCTGTCCTGATTGCCTGCATCATCAAGATAGGATGGCCCATCGGTGCCGGCGGTGTATTGCCCGCGGACGATTCTGTCGGCTTGCTTTAAAGGCTCGAGCGCGCGCAGCACCTTCAGCTTCTCGTCACGCACAGCATCAGGCTCGAACCGCGCAGGAGGCTCCATCGCGATAAGGCACAAAAGCTGCATCAGATGGTTTTGCACCATATCTCGCATGGCGCCATTCTTGTCATAGTAAGCGCCGCGCCCGCCGATGCCGACGCTCTCGGCGACTGTGATCTGAACATGATCGATATGACGGGCGTTCCAAAGTGGCTCGAACAGAGCATTCCCGAAGCGCAGCGCCATCAGGTTCTGGACGGTTTCCTTTCCCAGATAGTGGTCAATCCGATAGACTAGCCGTTCGTCAAAAAATCTTGCCAAGGTCGCATTCAGTGCGCGGGCCGATGCCGCATCATGGCCGAGTGGCTTCTCGATCACGATCCGCGCATCATTGGCAGCCAGTCCAGAGACGTGCAGGCGCTCGGCGATGGTGCCAAAGAACCGCGGGGCGAGCGAGAGGTAGTGCGCCCGCGTGCGGCCCTCGACCTTGGGCATGGCCTTGGCAAGCCTATCCCAGCCGTCCCTAGACGTCGCATCAACGCAGGCATAGTCGAGTGTCTTCAGAAAGCGCGCCTGAGCATCACGATCCAGATCTTTGGGCGCCACAAACTCGGCCAATGCGGCCTTGGCCATCCTGCGGAAGCCGTCAGCGTCCAGATCCGAGCGAGCGGCACCGATGATCCGGGCATCATCGGGCATCTGACCGTCATGCATGCGGTGATAAAGCGCTGGGATCAGTTTGCGTCTGGCCAGATCGCCAGTACCGCCAAAGACGACCAAATCGAACGGATCCACGGGGACGACGCGCGCGACCATCAGGCAGTCCTGTCGATCTTACTGGTTGTTCTGCGCATGGACGTGGCCTTCGGTCTTATGGGCGCGGGCATTCTGCGTGATCATGTTCCCTCACAATGCCGGGGTTATGGGTTCTGTGCCAACGAATTTCTGCCTGCCCCCATGCCAGACCTGCTGTTGCTGGTGGACCCATCGCGTTTGCGTGCGTTGGCACAGCGCATCCGCTCCGACGCCCAACACTGTTGCGGTGCCCTCGGTCCCGGTGACCAGGTCGCAGTCGGCGAGCGTGGGCGTCAGGGCATCGCTCGGATCCGGATAGTCGACCACATTCACCCAACGCACCCATGGATTTCACAAAAGAATGCCAGGACGCGTCTGCGCCTGTGCATCCTGTTGCAACGAAAACCAGTATGGCGCCCTGAAAGATCTCTGCACCCGCATCGGCCAAATGCTCGACAGGGCGTATCCGCTCGAGATCTGAAAGCTCCGGAGCCGGAGCCAGCTGCTCAATCCTGGCTTTGATCTTCATCACCAATCGAGTTTTTGCGCAGTCTGCTCGGCGCCGCCTACAATAACCACGCGCTGCCGGACCAGCTGATGGAACATTGCAGATGTCTTCAAGTTTGTCTCCCGATACTGCAGCTCACGCGAGAGTAAAAGATCTTTATGCAGCGCAGCAAGGCTGCAGGATCAAGCGAAAACGGGCATCACCTCGTCAATGAATCGAGCGAGTGATGCGCGTTTGCGCTCGATGCTCATCCCGCTGTCGATCCAGAACGAGTACTCGTCATATCCAAGGTCCTCGTAGCGTTTGATCTGGTCGATGACTTCCTGCGCCGTTCCGATGGTCAGATCGCGGTGCAGATTCTCAGGGCACATCATATTGTTGTCGGTGATCTCGTCCTCGGTCAGCGTCTGGATCTGCCCCTGACAGACAGGGCGCTTGTTCTGGAACCATGCACCAAAGTAGCAGTAGAATCGGCTGAGCGCGTCGGCCGCTTGGCGCGTGTCGTCGTCGTTCGAGGCCACATAGGTATGGTGGAGCAGCATCACCTTCGGCCTTGGTCTGTCGCTTGCGGCACAGGCTTCGTTGAACCGGCCCATCAGTGTCTCGATTTCGTCCATGCCTTGCCAGAGCGGTGTAACTTGCACGTTGAACCCGTTGTCGACTGCGAACTGGTGACTGTTCGGGTCTCGCGCAGCAATCCAGATCGGTGGACCGCCGTCTTGTTTGGGCTTGGGCGCAGAGGTTGTTGCGGGAAACTGGAAGAACTTGCCCTCGTGTGCGCAGTCGCCATCCCAAAGCGAGCGCAGCAGGGGGGTCGTCTCGCGCATACGCTGGCCCGCCTCCCAAGCGTCCATGCCCGGCATCAGCCGTTCGTATTCATAGGAATAGGCACCGCGTGCGATCCCAAGCTCCAGCCGCCCGCCTGTCATCAGGTCAGTTGCCGCGGCCTCTCCGGCCAACTTGATTGGATGCCAGAACGGCGCGACGATTGTGCCGGTGCCGAGTTTCACGTTTTTGGTGCGATGTGCGAGATCGGTGATAGACAGGAACGGGTTGGGTGCAATCGTGAACTCCATCCCGTGGTGTTCGCCGGTCCAGATCGCACGCATGCCCCCCGCGTCTGCCATCTGACAAAGCGACACGAACTCCTCGTGCAGAACATCATGGGGCTGATCAGGGCTCATGCGCTCCATATGTGCGAACAGCGAGAAATCCATTTGTCAGCTCTCCTCTGTGCAGGTGTTCAGGAAGTCTGCGAGCACAGCGTTGACTGTGTCAGGGTGGGTCATTGGCATCATATGCGCGGCGTCCGGAAGGATCTTGGCCCGGCCCTTTGGCGCAAGCGCCGCCATGGCGTCCGACATCGCGGGGGTCGAGTTGGGTTCATCCGCGCCAGTGAAGAACAATGCAGGGCAGGTGAGGTTGGCCAAATCCTCGTCCGGCGGCGCATCCCCTGTCGAAAACACCAGATATGCGTGTCTGTAGTGGCTCGGATCTGCCGAGACCAGCCAATCCCGGCAAGCACCGGCCTCTGGCGAGGCCAAGCCTCCGAACCATCTCTGCATGGGGCCCGTTGGGTCGGGTGGCGTTTTCGTGTCCAAGGACAGCCACCGGTCACGCACAGCGTCCTTGGCCTCTTGGGAGCGACGGTAGATCGCATTCATGGCAACGACACCGCGGATCAGATGCGGGTAACGACAGGCTAGGTCCAGTGCGATCATCGCGCCCATGGAATGACCGATGACCATGACGGGTCCATCAAGCTCCTCAATCCCTCGGGCAAGCTGATCTGTATAAGTCGCCAGTTGCACCACGTCAGCGAACATCGGGCTGTGTCCGTGTCCTGCCATGTCTGGGGCTATGATCTCGAAAGTGGGGGCGAGCGCGTCGATCTGCGCGTTCCAGGCTTCCGCGCGCAGGCCCACGCCATGCAATAGCAATATGCGCGGTCCGGAGCCGGTCCGGATCGCAGCGAGTTGCCCGAACTCAGACCGCGGCCGGGTTGTCCAGGTCATGACCAAGATCCTTCAGGTCCTGATAGCGGTCGCCGATGCGGTGATGCGGGCGTCCGGTTGTGGCTCCGCCCAGCACGACGACAATCTCGTCGGCCCTCGGCGCGTCTGAGATTGCGAATTGGATGGTCAGATAGTGTGACCGCCGCCCAGCGTCGTTCTTGTCCATCAACGGAACCATGATGGCTGCATTGGCTGGCCCGCGTGTGTTCGTGAAGGCAAGGTAGGATTTGGCCCCCACGGCCTCGCGGTAGTGATTGCCAAAGCGCAGTGTGTGAATCAGGCCAGAGGCATGTTCGACCTCGCCATCGAGGCCTACGACCGCGGCCTTGCCATATGCTTCGATTGCGTCACCGGAACCTGCAAGCGCAAGCATTCGTTCGGTAAGAAGCGCGCCCAGCGGAGGGCCTTGTTCCAAGATCTCGGGACGGAGATCCTCGACAAAGCGCCCCGCCCAGGGGTTTTGGACGACTGCGGCGACCGCAAACATGCGCCATGGCGTGGCTGTGGGACGAAAACCCTCGATAAGGACTTCCTCGTCATAGGTTACGATTTTACGAATCTCAGGCTGCATGCATCGTCCTCCGAGCGATATCGTCACCTTTGCAGCATGTTTTGACAAACGCGCATATTGGGGACTAAGCCATTAGCGTCGCTAATACCGGATTTGACCCTTGAGCACATCGCTGCCGCCCTTGACCTGGTTCCGTTCGTTCGAGGCGGCTGCGCGACATTTGAGTTTCACAGCGGCGGCTGACGAACTTGGGCTCACGCAATCGGCGATCAGCCAGCAGGTGCGGGCGCTTGAGACGCGGCTTGGTGCCGTGTTGTTTGTGCGGAAGCCACGCGGATTGGCACTGACGGATGATGGACGCAGGTTGCTGCCGAAGATCGCAGCGCCGATGGATCAGCTTGCCGCTGCGACCGCAGAGTTTGAGACAGGGCCGACAGAAGGACTGCTGACGGTCGCAACTTCGGTCAGTATCGCACGCTGGATCATTGCGCCCAACCTCGCAGGTTTTCAGGCCAGACACCCGGGCCTACGTATCCGCTTGATCGGGACGATTTGGCCGGACGAGTTCAGGCCTGCGATGGCAGATGTCGAGATCAGGTTTGGCTCGGAAAAGCAGGTAGGTCAGGGCGCCATGCGACTGGATCCTGATGGATTGATTGCGGTCGCGACGCCCAAACTTGCACACTCGCTGGGTGAGGGCGCATTGATCGAGGCCGTTGGTACTTCTGAGGGATGGATGGACTGGGGCCGGAAAGCAGGGATCGCCGACTTGCCCGCGCCGATGATTTTTGTCGACTCATATGGAGCGGCACTTGATCTGGCTGTGCACGGAGTTGGCGTCGCGCTGACCAGTTCGTTGCTGGCGCAGGATGTGCTTGCAGCGAAGCGAGTTGTGCGTGTCGGCCAGCCAATTCTCCGAAGCACCGAGGGGTATTTTCTTGCGTTGAACTCCGGCTCGGATGCCTCGGCGGCATTTGCTGCGTGGCTCTGCAAAATCATATTGCCGGGCTAGTAGTTACGCCAGCAGTCGTGGGATATCGCCGATCAGCGTCAATTTATGGAACAAAAGCAGTGCTCAAGATCAAGGATCAGCAGGAGATTGCGCCCAAGTCTTCTATTCGGAAGTAAGGGAGAGATGAAACCTAAGTCGCGAGGACTTTCAACTTTATGAAGTCGCGCAACAGGTTTTAACGATGGCGCGGGCCCCGCCGAGGCTACGGTAGCGTCGGTCTTGCGAGGCGTCCACCGATCCCGAACCTGCATGTGAACGGCAAGCCGCTCGGCATTCTGCTGCGCGATATGTGCGCCAAACGTCACGAGCAGCACCACAATTGAGCGGGCCACTTGAGTGGTCCATGTTGAGAGTTTGGACATAATTGGCACTTGGTACATCTGGACGACGGCCTCTGGGGCAGGGGGCGGTAGTCCAATGCAATATGGGGTCGTTTGGTGTTTTTAATGTGTCCCGTGACCTCGCAGGGACCGTGTCCCATATGGGGCCGCGCAAGCCCGGATACGACACCAATAATGCCCAGAAAATCCCGCAGATGATGGAGATCGGGAGCACGCTGTTTTACCAAGGCCCCTTATATGTGACATGATTGACGTTCAGGATCTGTCTAAAACTCATGGCATCGTGTCGAAATCAAGGACCGAGTTATGGCACCCGTTGCCCGGCAGTCGTTTGCGCAGCAAACGATGAGAGGGGGGACTGACGCACTATTCGTCGTTGTACTTTCCTGAGGCCAGAGGCCCTGAATTCTAACGCGAAGTGCAACGGTCGATGCGAAGCGCAATCTGACATCTTTGCCGAGCTCTGAAAAGAGGACCTGCAAGGGAGTCCGGTAGTCCAGGCATTTCTCGGCGTGAGGTTGTAGGTCATGACGATCTCGGCCATGTCCTCGTCGGAGACGTCGTCCAGGTTGGTCTGGCGCGGCAGCCAGCGTCTCAACCGCCCGTTGGCATTCTCGATCCCGCCCTTTTGCCAAGAGGCGTAGGCGTCGCAAAAGTAGGTTGCCATGTTGAGGGCATCGCGCAGCCATCCGTGCCGAGCGAACTCATTGCCGTTGTCAAAAGTGATCGACTAGCGCAGGCTTGGATCCAGGCGCTTGAAGATGCTCATGATCACGCTTGCGGTCTCGGCAGCGCCCTTGCCGGTCAGGCGGGCGGCGAAGGTGACCCGGGTCTTGCGCTCGTGCAGGACCAGCACGGGACGGGTGCGCTGGCAGAGGATCAGGTCACCTTCCCAATGGCCCAAAGTGCTGCGATCATTGATCTCTTCGGGCCGGTCGTGGATGGAGACACGGTCCTTGATGCTGTCACGGGAAGGCCGCGAGCGCATCGCCCGGCGCTTCTTGCGTCGTCGCACCAGGTACTCCCACAGCTCCTCGGCCTTCTGCCCGGCACGGTAGATGAAGCTGTAGATCGTCTCCATCGCCACAGCCCGCAATCCCGCCTCAGCACC
>JBGCFK010000173.1:0-3123 GCA_045106875.1 Paracoccaceae bacterium
CCACCGACTTTCCGCCCGCTCCTATCGACACGCAAGATCCGATGCCTTCAAATTGTGGACTGGATACGCGGCGGATCTCGCCGCCTGAGGCGCAGCCGCAAATGTCATGTTTCGCGCTCCACAGAACAACCTGACAAAGCCCGGCATGCCTTATTTCATGACGCACCCTCCAGGAAGACGGCCCTCGCCGGATGCTTACTGTTTTGGAATTCCACCCAAACATCTAAACACGATTGGTCCAGCAGATTGACCTGAGGTCCGACCTACATTCAACAATTCGGAAGATCCTTCAGCTGCTCGCTCTGGGACTCAACCATCCGTCGCCTGGACCTACAAATCTCCGCTTTTCCACAGTGCAGAGGGCGAGTTTCCCATGCTCAGCATACCGATGCAGTCGTCGATTAAAGCCTCTTCTACCTCGACTGAAAAAAGATTGATTCTAGTTTGAACCATTTTGGTTCTAGCAGGCACTAATCAAATGACACCATCGCACTTGCGTGCGCTCCGCTCCTGCACAGGACCCTGACCATGGCTTCGCTCGACTCACTGAACCTCATTACCAATGGCGATTTCTCGAACGGATTGACTGGCTGGAACTTCGAAAACCCCTCGGGCAATCTGCCTCCCCTCGCAAATGCCGCCGAAGAAAACGTGTCCTTCAATGCCGGGAACGAGACGACTTTTGGCGACAGCATCGACCAGGTGTTCGCGACAACGGTTGGCAACACCTATTCGGTGTCGTTGGATCTGATCGAAAACAACGGGGGCAATGGCAACCACACGTTCCAGATCGACATTCTGGATGATACGGGAACGGTGATCCAAACAGTCACGGTCACTGTGACCGATGGCAACACCCGACCCGTCGGGTTTTCGTTCATCGCAACCAGTACGGCCTCGAGCATAAAGATCACCAACACCACGTCGACGAACTCGGGTGGCACAGATGGCAAAGTCGACAATGTGCGCGTGATCGATGTCACCGGCGATGACGTGATCGAAGGCAGCGCGCTGGGCGAGTTTATTATCACGGTCCAGGGCGATGACTCGGTCGATGGCGCAGGCGGCGATGACGTCATTCTGGGCGGCGATGGCGACGATACGATCATTGGCGGGCAAGGCAATGATATCCTGGGAGGTGACGCTGGCAATGACAGCATCGAAGGAGGCTCGGGCGACGATCGGATCTTCGGCGGTGAAGGGAACGATTCGATCACCGACGGTTCGGGCCAGGACGTCGTCTATGGCGGCGATGGCGATGACATCATCAACATCAGCAACCAGTCGGGCGCGGGGCAAGAGGACACCGTCTTCGGCGGGGACGGCAATGACACGGTCTTCACCGGCCTTGGCAGCGCAATCACTCCCAACGCCTATTTCGGCGGGGACGGCATCGACACCTATGACTTGGATGGGATCCCTCAACCCATAAACGTTCACTTTGATCTGAATGCGGGTGGGATCAGGATCAACAACGGTGTCGTGGAACAGCAGATCGTCGGGTTCGAGAACTTCAATTCCTCTGACGCGACGGGCGATGAGCGGGTCACCGGCACCAGCGGCGACAACGTGCTGAGAACCGGCAGCGGCAACAATTCGATCAACGCTCTGGCGGGCAACGATATCATCAACGCGGGCGATGGTGACGACACAGTCTTCGGCGGGGGTGGTAACGATACGATCGAGGCCTCGGGCGGCTCGGATACGCTGTTTGGCGGAGATGACGATGACCTGTTCATCGGGTCCGTGCTCGGCGGGACGCAAACGCTGTTTGGCGTTCAGGGAAGAGACACGTTCCAGATCGATTCAAACCTTGCGTGGACGTTGGCCAACGGTGTCGCAACCGCCGGCACGAACCAAAGCTCGACGCTGAATAGCATCGAGGTGATCATCGGCACTGCTCAGTCGGACGTGCTGAATGCCAATGGCAGCGATATCGAAGAGATTTTCGGCGGTGCAGGCAATGACGAACTGACCGGTAGAGACGATGATGACACGATCTTTGGCGGCGACGGCAACGATGAGATCACGGGCAATGACGGCAATGACACGCTGGATGGCGGCGCGGGAAATGACGAAATTTTCGGCGGCGACGGCGCGGACCTGATCCAGGGCGGCGGCGGCGATGACATCCTGTACGGCGGCGGTGGCATAGACGTCTACAGTCAGCTCGACGATGGCGGCAGCACCCAGATCTTTGATCTCGGCGGGAACGCCACGCTGGACGTCTCGGGCTTCACGTCCGGTGTGACGGTCGACATCGGCAGCAACGCTGGCGGCACCGGCCTGCTGGTCAGCGGCAACGGCACGACAATCACCGTGAACGACTCAGCCAACGGCATTGACGTGCTGATCGCCACCGAGTTCGACGACGATGTCACGGAGTTCTTCATCGATGTGATCGATCTGGGCGGCGGCAACGACATCCTGCGCACATTCGATAACAACGCCATTATCGAACGCTTCGACGGCGGTGCGGACATCGACACGCTGGACTTCTCGGACGCAAACCGGGGCGTCACGTTCAACATGCAAACCGGGGCCTTCACCGGCACGCAGGGCGCCTTCAACTTCGAGAACGCGATCGGCGGTGACTTTGGTGACTTCATATTCGGCACATCGGGGGATAACTCGATATCCGGTGGTGATGGTAACGACAACATCAGGGGCGGCAACGGCAACGACATGCTGTTCGGCGGAGCTGGTAACGACGACGTCATAGGCGGCGACGGCAACAACATGCTGTTCGGCGGCGACGGTGGCGACGCCGTCTACAGTGGTGACGGCGATGACACCCTTTTTGGTGGGGCCGGCCGCGACATTCTGAATGGCGGCGGCGATAACGACATCCTGTACGGCGGCGTCGGCAATGATTTCTTTGAGTCCAGCTCGGGCGAAGACGTGCTTTATGGCGGTGAGGGCGACGACGTCTTCGCATACTTCGCAGACGTCACCCAACATGCGTTCGGAGGCGATGGCAACGACACGCTGGACGTCAGCAGCAGCCAGACACACGACCTGTCGGACGACACCATCGAGTCGATCGAGATCCTGGAGATCTTTGATGTCAGTAACAAAGTCGATGTGACCCTGACCGCCGAGCAACTGCTTTCTTTCGACACC